>NZ_CADAJR010000035.1 GCF_902788255.1 uncultured Methanobrevibacter sp. | reverse complement strand
CTGCTTTTAAATTAAAAATAAAGAAAAAATAGAACGAAAAAAATTTGTGACTCAAAAACTAGCGCAAATTCAAATCACACAAGTTTTTGAAAGAGACTTCAATTAATGGTAAAATTCATCTTTGTGAAACTTTACGGTAATCTGATCTGTAAATGAAAAGAAGATTCTTATTGTTGTTTATTGCCATATCGTAAACGTCATTATAGTTTTCAATATATGTCGCTTTTTTAGTTAATTTTGATTTAATTGAAAAGCCCAGTTCTCCGGTCAAAATTATGTCGGCGGTTAATGTGTTTAAAAAATTAGTTAGTTTTTCCTCATCAATCTCTTCACAGGTAATTCCATAGTCTCCGCCAATTGAGATATAGTAATCATTTAAATTACCAATCATGTTTATAGATTCCTTTATTGCCTCGGTATTCAATCCAGGATTGATTTCTTCAATAACGGTTGAGTTTTCAATTGTTTTCTTGTTGGTTCTCCCGGGAATTCCTTTATAATTTTCAAGGCCTTTGATGATTTTGTCTTCATCGATTTCAAGAGAAAGTCCGGTTAAAACGACTCCGAGAACGTTGCTTGCATGGTGCGGTCCCGGTGCAAAGGTCTTTACTTTCATTTCACCTGAAATATTATTGCCTTTAATGGTTTTGACATCTCTGAAGCATATTTCCAAGGTTGTCTGGTCTAGGGAGTAATTCGCATTTGTGATGAACAGGTTTGATGATGTGTCCGTAAGTGAAAACGTGTTGATGTTGTCATGTCTGACATCCTTGTAGTATTCATCCATTGTCTCTTTTTGAATGCAAACGCACGGACATCTGAAAACTTGCCTTTTGGCTTCAGATGCGGTGCTTTGATTTTTGGCTATTGGATAGTTTTCCACAATATTCAACAGGAGTCCAACATCCCCGATTCCGCTGACTCCAAGGGATGATTCAAAAATTGCCGAATTGTATTTTCTTTTGTTTTCACTTTCGACTTTTCCTTCCGCTATCTCACAGATCGGATTTGCGATTTTATATGCAAGGTCAACTGTTTCCTTGATGTTTGCAGGAGTTATTGATATGTCCTTTTTTAGGATTATCTCCTTTTTGTCATCATATAACAATGCTCCGAGACTTGACAGAATCAGTGGATTTTCATCAATCAGAATCTCTTTAAGCATGAATGTCGAGGTTGTTTTTCCCTTCACTCCTGTGATTTCGACTTTGACGAAATCATCTCCCCAACCTTCAAGCAAATCCTTTACTGCCTCATGATGGGTTTTAAAGGTGTAGTTCAGATGAGGATTATGCTTTCTGATTTTACTGAAAGGCAGGGGCATGTGAATGGGATAGATTACATTCATGTCTCCTTTAAAATTGCTTAAATCATCCAGTTGAATCAATTTAACGCCGTAATTTTGAAGCATTTCTGAATCCTTGCTTTTCAGTGTATTGTATAGGTCATAAGCCAGAACCTTTTCTCCTTTTTTGGATAGGCTGGTGGCTATTTTCACGCCTCCGTGGGTTAAATCGATTACTAGGTTATTCATTTAAGGCACCGGGTGTTGTCGTCTATTCCGCCATCTTTCAGTTTGTCTTTAACCTTTTCATAGAAGTATTTGGAGGATGTTCTGATGAAGTATGCCGGTTTGCGATATTTGTTAAACTTGATTTCCTCTTCGTAATCGGCTTCCTCAGTGATTTGGCCATCCATTACGAATACTGCACTTTTACCCTTTTTAAGCAATTTCACGGTAATTTCACTATTGTCTGACACTACAAACGGCCTTACTCCAAGTTTGTATGGACAGATAGGTATTATAATAAACCCTTCAACCTTCGGATCCACTATAGGTCCTCCGGCAGACATTGAATATGCGGTTGATCCGCTTGGGGTTGAAACGATTAAACCGTCCGCTCTGACTTCCTCGATTATTTCTCCGTCAACCTGAATTTCAAAATGCAGCATCTTTGCTGCCTGATTTGTCATTATCACCACTTCATTCATTGCGGTGAAATTGTGGTTTTCGTGTGAAACTACAAGACGGGTCCTTTTTTCCTTATAGTAGTTTCCTTTTAGGATTTCTCTCAATGCCTCAAAGGTGTCCTTCACTTCAATTTCTGTTAAGAATCCCACTGTTCCCATATTGATGCCGAATAGTGGAATTTCAGGGTTCATTCTGGACTGCGCTCTAAGAAGTGTTCCGTCCCCTCCAAGGATAGTTGCCATGTCACAGTCAAAGTCAAAGAGTTCAGCACTTAACTTTTCATAATCAATGTTTAAATCGATATCGTCAAGCATGTGGGCAACTTCAGGATAGTTTTCCTTTGCGTCCTGCTTGATTTTATCCAATTCTGGATTGTCCTTGAGTTCAACCAATTTTTGTGCCAGTCTCCTTTCGATTACAACTTCGCATCCGCTTGTCAGGACATAGTCTATAATCTTGGCTGCGAAGAGTATAGGCACCTTCTTGTCAATCCTTGAGATGATTCCTATTTTACCGATTATGTCGGCCTGATTGTTATTCAATATGTCAATGATTTCTTTGTGCATTATTTCGTTGTTTGCAGCAACAACGATTGTTTTTTCATAGATGCTCAATACATTGTTGATTTTTTGGCCGTATTTATCGGTTATTATTCCTCCTGCCTCTTCAAGAATCAGCTTTCCGGCCGCAATGTCGATTATTCTACTTCCCCTTAAATCAAGAAAAGCGTCATATTTTCCGCTTGCCACATATGAAAGCTCCAAAACCACACTTCCAAGCACTCTCATACGCCTTGCGCTGTCGACCAGTTTGGAAGCCTCGGATGTTCCTGTCTTTGTAAATCCTCCAAGAGTCATCTGGTTGACTTTTATTACCTTACTAGGTTTTACCTTTTCATTGTTCAGTTTACATCCTTTTCCCTTTTCGGCTTCAAAAAAGTTACCGTTTGCCAGGTTATATAAAAAACCAAGTTCAACATCGTTAATTGTTGCTACACGTCCCTGATTTACGTCGGCAACTGCAATTGAAATCGCATAGGCGGGGATTTCTTTTATTGCGTTGCTGGTTCCATCAACAGGATCAATCAGGAATATGAATTTCGGAATTTCATCTTCCTTCAGGTCGGTTCGTCTCAATTCCTGGGTCAGGACAACGCTTCTTTTTGTTCCCTTTCCAAGTTTCAACTCTCCAACTTCTTCACTGACCAGGTATGATAAAACATCAGCATTCTTTAAAATATTTATGATTTTTTCTTCTGCAACTTGATCGATATATGATGTTGGGGTACCGTCTGCTCCTGTTTTGACTTCGGTTCCTCCCAATTCGGTACCTGCATATTCCCTTACTGCAGGCCCAACTTCTCGTATAATTTTATTTGCTAGTCTTTTTGCAATTTTTCTGGTTTTATCATCCATTTTAATCACTCACGATAGCTAATTCATGAATTTCGGCATTTCCGGTAATCTACAGGAAACTCTAATGAGATTACCTCACCAATTCTTCTCATGTTTTCTGTATTTTCAAAGGCATTAATTGTTGGTCTTTCATCTTTTCGAAACGATGAGTATTCTCATATATCACTTAATTTTAATTATGTTTTTCAATATATAAATAATCTAAAGTATTTAATAAATAATGATTTTGGATTAAAATTTATTTCAATTTCATTTTTGTATTTCACTTTTTAAAAATAGCTTTTTTTATCATTTAAGGTTATTTTTACTATCTATTTTCTGTTTAAGTTTGTATTTTTTGTTTTCAAATTCTATTCAAAATTGCCTATAAACGAATACTTTATATAAAATGGAAAAGATAATTTATATTAATCTAATAATATTCCTTATTATAAGATTAAAAACCGGTTTTTAAATAAAATGGAGGAAAATTAATGTCAACAAAAGTTGTAGAAATTAAAACATTAAAAGTTGGAAAATATATCGTTTTAAACGGAGAAGCTTGTAAAATCATTAGTTACACTACTTCATCTCCGGGTAAACACGGAGCTGCTAAAGCAAGAATTGAAGCTGTTGGAATTTTCGATAATCAAAAAAGAAGTTTAGTTAAACCTGTAGATACTAAAGTAGATACTCCTATCATCGACAAAAGATTAGGACAAGTTATCTCAATCCAAGGTGACAATGTACAAATCATGGATATGGAAAACTATGATACCATTGACTTACCAATGCCTGAAGACTTAAAAGATGAAATCACTGAAGGTAGAGAAGTCGAATACATTGTTGCAATGGGAAATATGAAAATAATGAGAACTAGAGGATCATAAGTTCTCTTTTTTATTTTTCCTTTTTTTAGATACATTATGCTTTTAAATACTTATGAACCATGGAAATTCGCATTTTCTCAAGAAAATGATGAAATAATTGAAAATTCATTTGGAATAATCGGTGTTCCATTTGATAGCACTACTTCTTATCATTCCGGTTCACGTTTAGGACCGATTGTCGTTCGTGAGGCCTCATTCGGTTTTGAAAAATACAATACTATTTTTAATAGAGATTTATCAACTACTTTTTATGATTTCGGTGATGTCAATGTCATTCCGGGAAATTGTGAAAAAACCTGTGAAATCATTGAAGAAACCGTTAATGAACTTTTGGATTTGAATCTAAAGCCAATCATAATTGGAGGTGAACATTCCGCATCCATCGGTGCAATCAGGGCATTAACTGAGAAATATGGAAAGTTAACTGTAGTGCATCTTGATGCCCACAGGGACCTTGCCTTCGAATTCATTGGAGAGAAGTACTCCCATGCTACCGTCATGAGAAGGGCTCATGAGATGGGTGTTGACCTGGTACAGATTGGAATAAGGTCCGCATCTTTGGATGAGGAGGAATTCGTTAAATCCACTTACAATATTCAGACATTTAAGAATAGGGACGTCCACAAGCACATGGATGCCATCGAATATTATCTGATAAATATCGAGGGTCCTATTTACATTTCAATCGATATGGATGTAATTGATCCGGCCATTGCGCCTAGTGTAGGCAATCCCACTCCAGACGGATTGATTATTCATGAAGTTGAATCCATCATTGAAACATTGGCTAATAAGAATATTGTTGGTTTGGATGTTGTTGAAACTGCCACTGACAGATTGGGCGAGAATACTGCTGTCGTTGCGGCTAAGATAATATATGACTTTTTAACATTGGTTAAATGAGTCCTTTTAAAATAATCTAAAATATTTTTTTTTCAAATTTATTTGTTCATGATTAATCGTTAAATTTAATATACTTTTTTTAAATAAATAATAACATCTAACGAATATTTTTTTCGTAGAGGTGTTATATGTTGGACAATTTTTTTAAATTTAAGGAAAATGGGACTGATTTTAAAACTGAAATAATCGCAGGTATCACCACATTCCTTGCTATGGCTTACATTTTAGGTGTAAACCCAGTAATTTTGGCAGATGGTGGAATGCCTGCTACCGGAGTATTTTTTGCAACAGCTGTTGCTTCCGGTATAGCTTGTATAATTATGGGGCTAGTTGCTAAATATCCAGTCGGATTGGCTCCAGGTATGGGACTAAATGCGTTGTTTACTTATACAATCATTTTAACTATGGGAAACACTTGGGAAACTGCACTTGCTGCGGTATTCATTTCAAGCATAATCTTTTTAATAATCACAGTTTCCGGTTTAAGGGAAGCTATTCTAAACATCATTCCACTTGATTTGAAACTCGGTATCGGTGCGGCAATAGGATTTTTCCTGGCATTTTTAGGTCTTAAAGGTGCAGGAATCATCGTAGATGATCCATCCACTTTGGTTTCAATGGGAAGCCTTATGGCTGCTCCAGCACTTCTTGCATTGATTGGTGTTCTTATCACATTGATATTATATGTCAGGAAATTCCCTGCAGCGGTATTTGTAGGTTTGGTCATTACTGCTATTATCGGTGTAATATTTACCGCAGTGGGATTCGGTAAAGGAGACATGTTAATGCCTGCAGTGCCGGCTCATTTCATTACTACTAGTTTTGACCTGTCACTATTCGCCGGATTTATGAAAGGATTTGGACAATTGTTCTCTAATATTCCAAACCTTCTCATGATACTGTTCTCACTTGTGTTCGTTACATTCTTTGATACAACAGGAACCTTGATGGCATTAGGTAAACAATGCGGATTCATTGACGAAGAAGGAAAAGCTGCTGGAATTGAAAATGCATTCCTCGCAGATGCTGTTGGTGGTATTATAGGTGCTATATTCGGTACAAGTACAGTTACAGCATATGTTGAAAGTGCAACAGGTATTGGACTTGGTGGTAAAACCGGTTTGACCGCTATTGTTACCGGTATTTTATTCATTTTATCAATATTCTTTGCACCATTGGTATTAGGATTGTTTACTTCACCTGTTACCTGTGCAGCACTTGTTATTGTAGGTATATTGATGATTGTGCAATTAAAAGAAGTTGAATGGGACAATCTTGTTGTAGCAGCTTCAGTATTCATGACCATTATCATGATGATTTTAACTTACTCCATTTCATTAGGTATTGCTTGGGGATTCGTTGTATATGCAGTCGCTAGCGTCGCCAGTGGAAAAACAAGGGAGTTAAATTGGGGTATCTGGTTAATGGTTATAATATTCCTGATATACTTGTTCTTCGGACTTTAGACTCATGACCATGAGTCTATTTTTTTTCTTTTTTTAAATTATTCTTGATAATTCTTTTCTACTTTGTCAAGATAGTATTTTCCCTTATCTGTGATGCTGTAGAATCTGTATCTTTTGTCTTCCTCATTTAGACATTCAACTAACTCAGCTTCCTTTAATGTTTTCAGATATTTGGAAACATGGTTGCTATTGTCATCAATGTCCTTGCTTATTTTAGATGGTATCTTGTCTTCCTTTTCTAGTGATTTTAGGACTTTGATTCTTTTTTTGGAGCGAGCTAGAAGTGATACAATACTCATGTCGTCTTTATTGCTCATAGTTAGAAATTTTAATTTTAGCTATATAATAGATATCTATATGATATTAGCATGCTAATAGCAATGTTTATATTATGTGTATACTAAAATTATTATTACAAATGGGAGGTAATTAAATGAACAAAAAAATTATTACTTTACTTGCTGTATTTGCAGTAGTTATCTCATTAGCTAGTGTATATGCAGTTGAAACTACAAATCATGATTTTGATGGTTTATTTAAAATGAATGTACCTGTAGATGAAAACTTTACCAATCCTGTTAAAGAAGGACAATTTTCTGCAAAATTAAGCGCTAATGCAGAATATGCTGGACAAAATATTAGTGTTTTCTATTATAATGAATCAAATATGGCTCCTGACTTCAAAGCAGAGAATATTACTGATTATCTACCAAAAATGTTAAAATCTAATTCTGTGTTTATGGATGAACCATCCATTGAAGGAAAAGTATATATTTGGAATAATACTGCTGGCGGGTCTTCAGATGGCCTTTACCTTGTAGGTATTTCTTCAGATGATGCTAAAGAAATGGTTTGTGTGGAAGGAAATAATTTGGATGATTTAAAAAGTTTCATAAATTCTGTGGAATTTTAAATTTTCATGACTAATTTTGGAGGAATTATATGGCGGAATCAAAAGTTTTTAAATTGCCTGAAGGATTTAATGCAAGTTCTGTAGGAAAAGAAGTTGAAAATTTTTTACGGAGTGAAAAAAACTTAACCACTGAAGGTACCCAAACTCCAGATGGCTATTTTGTGCAAGCAAAAGAGCACGAAGGATCAAGCTGGAAAAAGCTTGCAGGTATGACTATGGCAATCCAAGTACAAATAGTTGAAGTTAGTGATACCATAACAGTAAATATTGGAAATGGTGAATGGTCTGATAAAATTGGTGCTGGTGCTGTAGGTATGGTTTTATTTGCTCCTCTTGCAGTTACTGCTGCAGTGGGTGCTTATAATCAGAAAAAATTGCCTAATGAGATATTTGAACATATTGAAAAATTTCTAATAGGTGGAGGCAGTACTGTAATGATGAATTCATTTGGGGCTAACCAAAATCAGATAATGTGTCCTAATTGTAATTCTGCAAATAATAAAGATACAAAATTCTGTGGAAACTGTGGTTCTCCATTAACAGCTACCTGCTCTAATTGTGGTGCCAACGTACCTCTTGGTACAAAGTTTTGTAGTGAATGTGGAAATCCTATGAATGAACCGGATAAAACCTGTCCGGGTTGCGGTGCCGAAGTTGCCCCAGATATGAAATTCTGTGGCGAATGTGGAACTAAAATCGAATAAATTAAATCATAAATTCATCTGATTAATTGCATTAAAATATTGTTAATCATCAGATGAAAATTTTTATCATTGTAGAATCTAACTAAATAGTGGATATTAATTACTGTTCCACTATTAATTCTTCTGCAATGTTTTTTTTTATTTTTAATTTTTATTTATAATTCTTTTCAATTAACAATATCATTAAATATCACCAAAAACATATTTATTATATTAATAAAAAATGGAGCATATTGTTATGAATAAAAGAACTATTGAGCTTTCAGGCCATATTATTGATTCATTGACCTTAACCCGGACAATGGGCATTATTATGGACAAAGGCGGAGAATTTGATATTTTGGAAATTGATGTTGGGCGAAAAAAATCAGACACAAGTCATGCGAAAATCGAAGTATCAGCCAAAACTCCCGAATTGCTTGAATCAATTTTAGATGAATTGTCTGTACTCGGTGCATCTATTGATGATATCAAAGAGGTAAATCTCGTTGCATCAACCAAGGATAAGGTTGCTCCTGAAGGTTTCTATTCATCATCCAATCATACAACCCACATATTTTATAAGGGAAACTGGATTCCTGTTGAAGAAATCGAAATGGACTGTCTGGTTGTTGTTGATGAAGATGAAAATAGGGCTTTTGTCAAACCTATTGCTGAGATTAAGGCCGGCGATAAGATTGTTGTAGGTTTGGATGGTGTTAGGGTTACACCTCCTCACAGGTCACGTGACGAACAGCAAGTCTTTGAGTTCATGAACAGTGAAGTTTCCTCTGAAAAACCTTTAATGAATCTTATCAATGGTATTGCAGAAGAAATGAAGGAAATCAAGGCTAAAGGTGGAAAGATTGGTATCGTTGGGGGACCGGCTATTGTTCACACAGGTTCAGGAAAGTATCTTGCTGAACTTATCAAGGAAGGCTACATTGATGTGATAATGGCAGGTAATGCTTTGGCTACTCACGATATTGAGTCCAATCTCTTCGGTACTTCATTGGGTATTGAAGTTGAAACCGGTAAGATTGTAGCTCATGGTCACACTCATCATATGAGGGCCATCAATAGAATTAACAATTCAGGTTCCATTAGAAAAGCTGTTGAGGACGGTACCTTGACTGGAGGTATCATGTATGAGTGTATCAAAAACGATGTTCCATTTGTACTGGCAGGTTCAATTCGTGACGATGGGCCTTTGCCTGATGTTATCACTGATGTGATTGAGGCACAAAAACTAATGAGAAAGTATGCTCAGGAAGTTGACATGATTTTAATGATTTCAACAATGCTTCATTCAATTGCAACTGGTAACCTGCTTCCTTCAAGAGTTAAAAGTATCTGTGTGGATATCAATCCATCCACAGTTACCAAACTGTCTGACAGGGGAAGTGCACAGGTTGTCGGAATCGTTACTGATATAGGTACGTTCCTGCCACTTCTTTATAATGCTTTAAATGAGGAATAATCATGTCTTTTACAGCGTATATTCTTGATGTTGTGTCTGATACTATTTATCCTGCAAGAATAACAGTTGAAAATGGAATTTTTAAGAAAGTTACTCCAATAATTGTAAATGAAAGGACAATTCTTGATGTACCTGGATTGATGATTCCAGGATTCATAGATTCTCATATTCATATTGAAAGTAGTATGTTAACACCTGCTCAGTTCGCTAAAATTGCAGTTCGCCACGGTACCACTGGCGTTGTTTGCGATCCTCATGAAATAGCTAATGTTATGGGGGTAGCTGGTGTTGACGCAATGATTGAGAATGCTAAACAGGTGCCGTTTAATTTTTATTTCACTGCACCTTCTTGTGTTCCGGCCACTACCTTTGAGACTTCTGGCGCAACTGTGGATTCAGATGATATAGAAGTATTGCTTAAAAAAGAGGAAGTTGTTGCATTGGGAGAAATGATGAATTATCCTGGTGTTATTAATGGTGATCCGGAAGTTCATAGGAAATTGGAGTTGGCCCATGTTTATGGAAAACCTATCGATGGTCATGCGCCATTGGTTTCTCGTGAAGATTTGGATAAATACCTTGAGCCAGGTATAAGTACTGACCATGAATGCAGTACTATTTTAGAAGCTCTTGAGAAAAAGCTTAAAGGTGTCAAAATTATGGCACGTGACGGGTCATCCGCATTGGATATGGAAGAACTTTTCAATGTGGAGGAAGGTAAGAAAAGTATAGAAAATCCAGAATTATTAGGTGTATTTTATACTGATATATTCGAGAATAAAATATACTCTCCGTTATTTGATTTCATAGTCAGTGACGACAAACATCCGGATGATTTAATCAAAGGTCACTTAAATCAATCTGTAAAAAAAGCAATCAGATTAGGAATTGACCCTTTAAAGGCAATTAATATGGTGACTATAAACCCTGCATATCACTATGGCTTAAACTGTGGCGCCATTGTTGAGGGTGCACGAGCGGACTACATAATAGTGGACAGCATATCTAATTTAAACATTAAAAAAACATATATTGCTGGGGAATGTGTCTTCGATGGGGAAAACGTATTATTTGACGTTCCCGATATTGATGCTCACAATAGTATAAATGCATCCAAGAAAACTGCAAGTGACTTTGACATACACTATGATGGTGATGAATGTGAAGTCAATGTAATCGAGTGCATTGACGGGGATTTATTGACCAAGAAAACCACTGCAAAGCTAAAAACCAAGGATGGAATCGTACAATCTAGTCTCATTCAGGATGTCTTGAAAATTGCTGTGGTGGAACGTTATGGAGGTAACGCTGTTGCCAATGCTTTCATTAAAGGGTTTGGTCTTAAAAAAGGTGCTATAGCCTCATCAGTTGCTCATGATTCACATAATATAATCGTTATAGGTTACACTTCAGAGGAAATGGCTCAAGCGGTGAATCAGGTAATTGACAATAAGGGAGGTATAGCTGTTGTCAGTCAAGATTTCACTGATTCATTACCTCTTCCTATTGCTGGTTTGATGTCTAATGATGATGCATATGATGTGGCTGAAAAGGTGGGTGTACTGCATGACATAGTGTCTGCTTTGGGTTGTAGGCTTAAATCCCCATTCATGACAATGGCATTCATGGCATTGCTGGTAATTCCGTCAATTAAAATCTCAGATCAGGGATTGTTTGATGGGGATAATTTTGAATTTATGGATGTAATTATTAATTAAGGTTCAAAACCTTTTTTAATTAATTCTTTTTTTATTTCTTGCATTGCCTTAATGTCTTCTTTTCGACCAACCTTTAAAACAACACGATTTGCTTCTCTAAAATGATTCAGATATTCTTCTTTTTTTGTCTCATCAACCAAATCAAAACGGGTAAAATTGGTTAATGTTTCGATAACATATCCGAAAGCCCTGTTCAATGCCTGGACATTTTCTTTGATTGTCAAATCAACCACACGGGATTTGATGACAATTGCTTCGTCTTTCTTTTTAATCGGATCGCTTTGCTTTATTGCCTCAGTTAATTTTATGACTTCACATTTGAAATAGGCTTTAACTGTTTTAATTGAGCAATCTTCATTGAAATAATCCTGAGGCAAATTGCCGAGTGTTGAAATGGTAAATAATTCAGAATCATGAGTTATATTTACGGTAAACTCCTTTTCACGGATAATGTTGTCTAATGTATGGCTGCCTTTGAAAATTCTATTAATGATTTTATCATTTCCCGCACAAATCACGCCGATTGGCGCAGCATTTTTGCTACCGTCTTTGTTTTTTGTTGTGATTATTGTCTCATACTGTCTGCCCTTTTCCATTCCAATTAAATCTAAATTATTCATAATAAAAAAACCTTTTTATATATTGTTATACAATATATTAATTATAATATTTAATTTTAGGAGTTTAAGCTATGAAATATAAAATGTATGATGAGATGATGGAACAACCTGACTCACTTAGAAGAACTTTTGAAAGTGAAATGTCAACAATGCAAGAAGTTTCAAAATCAATTTCAGATGTTGATAAGGTATATTTAATTGGTTGCGGAAGTTCTATTTCAACTTGCTACAGTGTTAGGGATGCAATAAGAATGTCCAGCACTAATCTAAACATTGAAGTTTACACTGGCTATGAATTTTATTATAATAAGAAATTAGTTGATAATGAAAACTCTATTGCTATTTTCACATCACAATCAGGTGAAACTGCAGATACCCTTGCTTCACTCAGAAGGGCAAACGAATTTAACATACACACAGTTTCAATTTCAAACGAACCTGATAGTTCAATGATTAAAGAAGCTAAAACTCCAATTGTAACTAGATGTGAAACTGAAACCGCAATACTGGGTACCAAAACATATATTACTCAACTTGCCTGTTTATATCAGATTTTATTTTCCGCTTCAGATTATGAAGCAAAAGATGAATTGCTGGCTCAATTAGCCGAAATGCCTGATATCATTGAAGATTTATTGAAAAGCACTGAATATGAAAACAGGTTATTGGCACAGGACTTTAAAAAAGAGGATATCTTTTACTGTTTAGGTTCAGGACCAAACTTCGGTCTTGCCTACAAGCTTGCAATGACAATGCTTATGGAAGGCGCAATCAAACATGCATGTCCAGAATATTCAGCTGAATTCAGACACGGATTGATTGAAAGAGCCGAAAAGGATGTGCCTATCATATTTTTAAGGTCTGATTTTGAATCCGATGAAATTACAGATAAGGCTATTGAATTTTCAGAAAACCTCAAATTAAAATCAATAATCTATGAACTGAAAGACTATGCAGATGTTGACAAGTTATTATCACCATTTGTATTGGTAATTCCTTTGGAATGGTTCATTTACTACTTGGCACATTTCAACGGCGAAGACCCTGGTGCTACCAGACACATTGGTAAAGTCAGGTATTAAGTGTTAATTTTTAAAAAAAAGAAATTTAATGTGGAATCTATTCCACATTTACTTTATGTTTTGGTATAATTAATTTTGGAATAGTTACGATGATTATTCCGTTTGAGAATTTTGCAGTGATGTTTTCTAAATCAATGCTGGTTTCAAATCTTACGGTTTTTACGCATCTGCCTGATTTGATTGAAGATGCAATTAATTCAGCTTCTTCGTCTTCAGCAAATTCTTCAATGTAAGGTTTGAATGTGGTTTCAATGGTTATGTCATTGTCTCCAGCTTCAATTAAAACATCTTCTTTTTCTGCACCAGGAACTGCTGCTTTGATGTAGTAAATGTCTTTGGTTTCTACAAGATCAATGTCTAAAGTTTGGACGGTTGATTTTTTGTAATCTGCATATTTTTTGTCCGCACTTTTTTGCATGTTTTTAATGTAGTCTTTGAATTCATCGATGCTTGTGTATAAATCGTTCATGACATTATCTGCGATGTTTTTGCTTTTCTCTTTTTTGTCCTCGATTTTTTCTTTGGTCTCATCAATTTTTTCTTTGCCTTCATCGATTTTTTCATCGATTTTTTCTTTTTTATCAGAAACTTTTGCTTCAATGGTTTCAGAATCTACCATATTTTTCACGCTCCTTTAGATGAGTTTATTTACAAGTATATTTTAATTACTTTTTGAAGTATATAAATCTATCGATTATTGTAACTAAAAGTTACTAAAATTGATACTTTTTTCTTAATTGGTTTTTGATGCAATAACTGCATCTTTAATTCCAAATGGTGGAGCTTCAATGTTTAAGTCCATATTTTTAACTAGTGCTTCCATTCCTTTTCTTCCACCAGGAATATAATCATATGTGCTTTTTGGGATGAATATTACTCCTCCAACTTGATATATGAGATTATTTTTAGGATGGATTCAACAGCTCTTTCATTGTCCACATTGATTAGGCTATGATTTAAATTTAGAAGGATGTAATCAAAATGCCCATGAAGATTGTTGACATTTTCTGAATTGACTTGTAGGATGTTAACATCGCTAATTTCCTGGTCGGTTATCAGTAATCCGTTTCCATATTTGTCAGTATTCTCAATGATATTTTTAAGGTCATTGATGATCTTTTCTTCATCCAAGTTGTAGTTTTCATCGGCTTCTCTGTTCAACACCAGTTCAAATGCATTTTTTTCAACACTTCTTAAAAATTCAATATCCTCATTAACAACGCTGAAATATTTATGGGCTAAAAAAACAATTCCGCAGCTTGTATTTAAATCTTCAGTCTTTACAAATAGTTCTGTTTCGTTAATGTTGTGTAGTGTAGTGCTGTAATAACTTTTCAGGTAAGTAGACATGTTGGTCATCGGGGATGATTTGGCCAGTATGTCTTCAGGTGCAATAAACAATTTTACGGCTCCATGTCCAACAGGTCTGTAAAATTGTTTTCTTTGTTCTTAAAACCGTTGTGGATTTAAATATGAATCCAAAATGGAATCGGTATCATGTTGGCCGAAAATCTGGTCTAAAAATTCAGTTGTCATGCTTAAACCTGCAGGTCTGCAGTTCACTTCAATTAAAACCGGTCCATTTTCATCAATCATATATTCTCCATGGATTGGACCATATTCGATTCCGATTGCACGGGCTACGTCATAAGCATATTCTATCATTTCAACTTCGCCAAGGTTTAAATTATTCATGGACCTTATGGTGTCATAAACAACTGCTCCCTCTGAGGTTTTAATCTTTTCATATTTCCACATTGAAATCAGGCGTGGAACGCCTTCACATGAAGTTGTGTTTACGATATACTCTTCACCGTTAATTCTTTCCTGAATCAGAAGTTCAGTGAGTTCATCACCATAGGCATTGTGCCTTTTAAACAATTCCTCTAGGGAATTAATTAGTTCCTCTTTGTTCAAACATGTTCGAACTCCAACAGAGCAGAAACTGTATACAGGTTTGATTATGACTTCATTTAATGATTCGGATTCATAAAATTCAATCCCCTCTTCAATTGAAGTTACTACTTTTCCCCTAATGTATCGAAGACCAGCATCTTTAAGTCGTTCATGCATTTTGTCCTTAAGGGTCATAGCATCTAAATTTTCAATTGGTGTACCTAAAAGGTTCAAATCATTAGATAACTTGGTTGTCAGTATGACTCCACGTTCATTTCCCGCAACAATTAGTAACGGATCCAATTCCCTTACCATTTCAAGGGTTTCTTCATAGGTGTCCTTTTCATAAATCAAATTAAAATCATATTTGATTCTATCATAATTTGATTGCATTTTTTTATTATATTCCTCTGAATCTGCTCCACCTGGTTGCAGTTCAAGAACTACTGGTTTATATCCTCTATTGATAATAACCTCAATGTAGTTTGTTCCTGAGGAAATACAGTCAACAACAATGATGTTTCTAATTTCAATTCTTCCCCTAATAATACTCGTCGTCTTCTTCGTCTTCAAAGTTTCTTTCGATTTTTTTTATGGAATCGATTTTTTTGTTTATTTTGTCGATGCCCTCTCCCTCGATTGCAGAAATGAATATTGAGTTTTCCTCATCGTCTATGAATTCCTTAAGGTATTGGGTATCTTCAATCAAATCCATTTTGTTGAACAGGTAAACTACTGGAATTTCTGAAAAGATCTTTTCGATTTGCTTTAAGAGATTGTACTGGTTGTCCATGTGGAAACCGCAGGTTTCTGATGCATCAAAAATAAACAGTATTGCATCGGCAAGATGTTCCAATGCAACGATAGCGTTCATTTCGATATCGTTCATCTCCAGAACAGGTCTGTCTAAAAGCCCTGGAGTGTCAATAATCTGAATGTGTTTCCAGTGGCGTTCGGTATGGCCTATCTGAATACCTTTGGTTGTAAATGGATAATTTGCAACTTGAGGTTCCGCTTCGGTAATCTGTCTTAGAAGTGTGGATTTTCCCACATTTGGAAAGCCCGCAATGACTATGGTTGTCGCATCAAAGTCAATTGTCGGCATGTTTCTCAGGTTCTGTTTTGCAAAATCCAAAAAGTCCAGGTCCTTTTTAATCTTGTTGACAACAGATACGATTCTTCCGTAGGCCTGCTTTTGCAATGCAGTTGCCTTTTCAGAAGGATTTTTTCTGATTTTGGAACCGTATTCCTTTTCAAGTTGAGTAATAATTCCATAAGCCCAATTAAGCCCTCCAAGAGCTTGTTTCATATCGTCCACACCTACTGTAATGTCAATGTAATCCTGATAGAATGGGTGTAGGCTTTCAATTTCAGGTACTGCATCTAAAATTGATTTTAATTTATCTTTAATGACCTGACAAGAAGTGACTACTCTTCTCTCTTCAATTCTTTTTCCTTTCAAATGTTTTGGTATCTTTTGGCTTCTTATTAAGTCCGCTTGTTTTTTACCACGGCTGAATCCCTTGTCTAGAAGTTCATCGGTCGTTGGTATTGTTGGTATCATCATGTTAATCACTATTTAAAAATTTGTCCTTGGAATCTGTAAACGTCACAGCTTTCATCCATCCAGCTGTCTGCGCTTATTCCCGCTTTCATGCATGTGTGTTCTAAAAAGTCTTCAGTGGTGAATGCGTTTTCAACTGCAACCTGTGGAAGCAACAGTCCTCTTGCATAACCTTTCTGGATAATCAGCCCGTCACGGCCTATTTCAATTTCATCAAAGTACTGGTCTGGATGTGCAACTTCTATGATTTCCGGTTTTGTCAGAACTGTAACTTCAAAGTCCAAATCATTAAATTCCTCTTTTTTCAGTTGTGGAAATCTTGGATCGTTGAATGCGGCTGCCAGGGCAACTTCCATAGTTGCGTCAATTGCAGGTTTTATAGGTTCTGCATAACCGATGCATCCTCTCAGATTATGATTTTTGTTCAATGTTACAAATACGCCGAGTTGTTCATCCAGTTCAATAGGGTAACCTTCAGGTTTCACCATGTGTTTTCCGGTTTCTAAAAAATGTTTGATTGTGTCCTTTGAAAGTTCAACCAGGAAATTTCCTGCTCTGTCACTTATCATCTAACCCATTCCTCCTACAAGTGCATTCAGAATTCTTGTATGTGGTCCGCCGTCACCGACAGGCACGGTTTGACCGTCTTTTCCACAGAATCCTACACTTAATTTGAAATCGTTTCCAATTGCATCAATGTTTTTGAGTGTCTCAAGGATGTTTCCGGATAGTGACACGTCCCTTAAAGGTGTTGTGATTTCACCGTTTTCAATCAGATAACCTTCAGCTGCATTGAATTGGAAAATTCCCTTACCGGTATCGACTTGACCTCCTCTTGAACCTTTAAGATACATTCCATGTTCTATGTCCTCGAACAGTTCGTCAACTTCCATATCTCCAGGCTGAAGGTATGTATTGCTCATTCTGACAATTGGCTGGTCTGCAATGAGGGACCTTGCATTTCCGGATGATGACATTCCCAGTTTGGATGAGGTTTCCCTTGAATTTAAAAGTGAAATCAGTTTTCCGTCTTTCACCAATTGATTTGGTTTGGTTTTGATTCCTTCAACGTCATATGGGAAGTATCCGAATCCGTCTTTTCTGCTGGCATCGTCAAAGATGTTTACAATGTCTGACGCAATTTGCTCTCCGAGCTTGTCCTTTAGGATTGAATCGTTTTGAAGAATCAGATCTCCTTCTGTTGCATGTCCCAATGCCTCATGTATAAGCACTCCGGTCAGTTCTGAATCTGCCACAACTGGGAATTGTCCTGATGGTGCAGGTTTTGCATCAAGTAATCTGACTGCTTTTTCACCTATTTTTCTTCCGAACTCTTCGATGTCTGCATCCTTGATAATTTCATAACCTTTAACTCCGCCAAGGCTTCCATGACCGAACTGAATTATTTCACCGTTGGTTGCTGATGCATTCAATGCCATTCTGAGTCTTGATGTTTTGACTTGAATTTCGCTTCCTTCACTGTTCATGAAAAGTTCCTTGACTTCGGAATCAGCATAACTTACGGTGGTACTGTTAACCTTATCTATTGTTGCGGCATCATTTGCCTCTTTCATTATTTCACTTTTCTCTTCAATAGATATGTCCTTGAATGGTATTTTTACATCAACTTCAACTTTATCCTTTATAATGTCACTTTCACTTAATGTCACATCGCCTTTTAGTGAATTGGATAATTTCAATGCAGTTTCAGTAATTTCGTCAATTTTTGATATGTCTGTTGTATATGCAAAACCCCATGCTCCATTATTTAACACTCTAATTCTTGTTCCTAAACTCATTCCAGTGTTAATTTCATCTACATTTCCATCTTTCATTAAAATGGAGGTATTATCGCCCATTCCACATCGGATATCTACGTAATCTACTTTTGGGCTGGTTTTTGCAATAACATTTTCAAATAAATTAATATATTCTTCCATGGTATCACTTAAAAAGATTTATTCATTATTAATTTTATAGTACATAATAAATAAAAGTTTATTAATTAGAATAAATAATATAACAATTGTTAAAAAAATTAGGTGATGCAATGTATATAATTGTAGGAACTGGTGCGGGTGGAGCACTTCTTGCAAGGGAACTTGCAAAAAATGATTTGCCTGTGACCATTCTGGAAAAAGGACCTTATATTAAATCAAAAGACGCATTTGAATATTATGACAAGTACAATGACAGTGTAGATTTATTGACAACCACATGTATTGGCGGAGCAACAATAGTGTCCATGTCAAATATGGTAAGGGCTCTTGATGAGGAACTGCTTGACTATGATGTGGATTTGAGAGAAGCATACGAATATGTTGAAAATCTTGTTGACGTTCATCAGCTTGATGATTCCCACATTGGTGATGGAACACAAAGGTTTTTGGATGCAGGTCGTGAATTGGGTCTTAAAACCATGAAGATGCCGAAGGCGATTCGTGAAGATGATTGTATACAATGCGGAAAATGTGCATTTGGATGTCCGGCTGACGCAAAATGGTCTGGAAAAGACTTTGTTGACGAGGCAGTTGAAGCCGGAGCAACATTGATATGCGAGGCTGATGTATTTGAACTAATCAGTGAAGATGGAAAGATTAAGGGTGTCAAATACATTAAGGATAATCGTGAAGAGGAAATCTATGGGGAAACCGTTGTTTTATCTGCTGGGGCAATCTCATCAGCGCTGATACTTAGAAGTGCTGGAATCAATGCGGGCCGTGAGCTGTTTTTCGATCCGTTCGTTTCCGTTGGAGGATACCTGAAAGACATCAATTTCAATACTGAAGTGCAGATGGCAGGTTTGGTTGTCGGTGAAAATTTCGTTCTTTCACCTCATTTTTCATCATTCATCCGTTCAAACATTCCTGATGATTCCGTCACAGACAAAGACATATTGAGCATCATGGTCAAGACACCTGATGAATGCAAAGGGTATATTGACGATGACGGTGATGTCTACAAGACAAATACAATAACCGATATCAGATATCTAGCGGAAGGTGTGGCTACTGCAGGATTTATTCTGGAAAAGGCAGGTGTTGACCCGAATACCATAGGCTCAACAGTATATCGTGGTGCTCATCCTGGAGGAACCGCGCCTATAGGAAAAATAGTAAACAGCAATCTGGAAACAGAAATTTCCAATCTGTATGTTTGTGATGCAAGTGTACTGCCGATATCTCCTGGAAAACCACCAATATTGACAATACTTGCATTATCCAAAAGATTAGCGGATTATTTAAAGAATTAAAAGAAGATTATTCGAATTGTTTTTCGATATCTTCTGTTTTTATTAATTTTTCACAATAGCGGCATCTGACTACTGGAGGATATTTCTCAATAACGTTGAAAATAGGTGTTATAGGTTCATTCTCGTAGTTTGTGATGCATTTCGGATTGGTACATTTGATGATTGATGTAATCTTGTCCGGAAGAACTATTTTATCTTTTTTTATTGGTTTGAAGTCTCGGATAATGTTAATTGTAGCTTTTGGAGCAATTAAAGCAATCTGATTAAGTTCTTCGTGATCCAATTCTCTGTTTTCAATCTTTACAATGTCTTTTCTTCCAATTTCCGCTGATGAAACATTCATCGCCACTGTAACGTTTGTGGTTTCAGCATCTGGAAGACCTAAAATCTTTAGAATGTGCAATGCATTGTTTGCAGTAATGTGGTCGATTACAGTACCGTTTTCAATAGCTTTAATTTTCAGTTCTGATTTTGTCATTTTAACACCTAATACATTTTCAAATCTTTTATTTTAATTATTGCTTCAGTGTCACTAACTAACTTTTCGGGACTTTTGTTTTTTGTTTGGATGGTGAAACTTTCGATTACCCTTGCACCACGCAACCTTACCTTTTCTTCAAGCCTGTTGACATTGGACTCTCCATTGTTGGCGTCCATTGTGGCAAATAGGATAACGTCCTTTGCCCTTAAGTCACATCTGTCGATTATGGTCAGGATTGCAGGTGTAGGATTTCCGTTCCATGTTGGGGTTCCAAAATAGACTGTGTCGTATCCTGTCAGATCTACTTTGGCAGGGACAATGTCAGTTTTTGCTTCTCTAAATGCACTTATTGAAGCAAATATTCTGTTTTTAAAACCTTCACGGTTTTTTAAATCATAAATTCTAAACAAATCTGCATTTAAGTTTTTAGCTAATGTTTTTGCAACCAAATCGGTTGTTCCACCTTGTGAGTAATAGATAATTGCTTTTGGCATTGTTGTCTCCTAAGGATGAAGACCTAAATGTCTTAATCCTAATGTTTCGTCAATTCCAAGAATTATGTTCATGTTCTGGATTGCCTGGCCTGATGCCCCTTTGACAAGGTTGTCAATGCAGGACAGCATTACAAGTCTTCCGGTTTCATCTATTTCGAATCCGCCAATATGAACAAAGTTGGAACCACGAACTGAACTTAGGTGAGGAATTTCTCCTTCATCCATCAATTTGATGAAGTATTCTTCTCCATATTCATTTTCGTATAGTTTTCTGATTTCTTCTGGTGTAATGTCTAAATTATCTTCATTTAAAAAGCTGTGGCTTGTAGTTTGGATTCCACGGTTGACTGGTACGAGATGTGGAGTGAATGACACTTTCACATCATCAAATCCGTGCAGTTCCTGTTGGATTTCGGACATGTGTCTGTGGGATGAAATCTTGTATGGATTTACGTTGTCTGCAATGTTCGGGTAATGAGTTGTTGCAGATGGATTGACTCCGGCTCCGCTTACTCCGGTTTTTGAATCAATGATGATTCTGTCGACCAAATCATTTTTGACCAATGGGTATGAGGATAGAATCGCTCCGGTTGGGAAACATCCTGGATTTGCAACAAGATTTGCCTTTTTAATCTCGTCCCTGTATAATTCAGGAAGTCCGAAGGCACCCTTATGTTCCTTGTCTGTGTGTTCCATGCCGTACCATTTCTCATAAACGGCAGTGTCACGGTAACGGTAGTCTCCGCTTAAGTCAACCACTTTCATTCCAGCATCTAAAAGTTCAGGAACAATCTTCATTGATGCTCCGTGAGGGGTTGCGGTAAATGCCACATCCACATCCAAATCGCCTGGACTTTTGTTGGTAAATACGAGTCCTGAATCCCTTACATGAGGGTGGATTTTATGTGCTGGGACACCATCGTATTGTCTTGAAGTGATGTCTGTCACTTCCACTTCAGGATGGTTTGAAAGCATTCTTAAAAGTTCTCCACCAGTATATCCACTTGCTCCTATAATTGCTACTTTAAACATTTCATAATCTCCTAATCTTCACAATGATCCATAATTTTTCCTTTAAAATCGGTATTTTGAATTTTTCTAATGATTTTACAGCTGCTGTCAAGTTCACAGTCACGGTACTTTTCAATACGGACCGCTTTGGCCTTCAGGCCCCTCTTGTCGATGGCAGCCTGCAGCTTGTCAATGTCATGATTCTGATCTGCTCCCACGGTGATGATGTCTGGGTCTATTTCACGCACAATCTTAAAGACATCTCCATTTGCATCACCTAAAAAAGCGTCAGTTACGGGCTTTAGCATTTTAATCAGTTCCAATCTTTGGTCCTCACCGACAATGGGAACTCTTTTTCTTCTCTCAACTGTTGCATCACGTGCAACTACAACATAAAGCTCAGCATCTTCTCCACCAAGTTTTCTGGACTCTTCAAGGTAAACGCCATGTCCCGGGTGGAGTATGTCGAATGTTCCGGTCGCCATTATCTTCATTTTATATCCTCTTTTGGTATTTTAAAGCTTCAGTTAAATCAATCTTATCCTTATAAAGTGCAGAACCGATAACAACTCCTTCCACACCGCTTTTATTCAATAATTTAATGTCATCAATTGTTGTAATTCCTCCGGAATAAACAATCGGTAAATCCACAGATTTTTTAAGGTTCTCTACAGGTTCTGTGTAAAATCCTCCCAAAAGCCCTTCAACATCAACGTTTGTAAATAGGATGCTTCCCGCTCCATGCTCCTTGAATTCCTGTGAAAGCTCCACGGGGCTTTTGTCTATCTTTTCCTGCCATCCCTTAATGACCACCTTGTTGTCCTTGCTGTCAAGTGAAATCATTATCCTGTCTGAACCGTATTCCTCGGACAGTTCAGTAATTGTTTCAGGCTGTTGAATTCCCATTGTTCCAATTATCAATCTTTCAATATCAAGGTCCAATAATTGCTGTGCATATTCAACACTTCTGATTCCTCCGCCAAGTTGTATCGGCACAGAAACCTCATTAAGGATTTTTTTGATGATGTCAAAGCTTGCAACACCATTGATTGTTCCATCCAAATCAATAACATGGATGTTTTTAGCTCCCAAATCCTCCCAGTGTTTTGCAACTTTTTCCGGGTTTTCTATTTCAACCATTTCACTTCCTGGTTCGCCCTGTACAAGCTGGACACATTTTCCGTTTTTTATGTCCACAGCGGGCATTATTAACATTTCGTCTTTATTGAATGACATTTGGATTTTCCTGTAATATTTTATTATAGTATAACTATATGTTTTGAAATGTTTTATATGTATTGTTTATCTAATGATGCAAGAATACCATGACCTCTTCAAGGTCGTGGATGAATTGCATTAAATGAGGGGGGTTAGATAGGATTGGACGATTGCTCGTCCG
>NZ_CADAJR010000034.1 GCF_902788255.1 uncultured Methanobrevibacter sp. | reverse complement strand
TCGAGATGTCAACGCAGCCATAAACATACTTAACCGGTGGGACCCCGGGGATTGCCTAGAAAACACTCAATAAACGATTGAGCAAATAAACATGAAAAATCTAGGAATCCTCGCCTTCTTCAAGGCGAGGTTGTTCAAAAGGACTCACTTGAAGAAAATAATTTTGAATACATGTCATATTATGATACATCATTGCTGTCAATGGACCACTATCCTATTGTAGGACAAAATGCCGGTGTTGCATATATCTTTGAAAACGATAATGATTATCATATCAACTATCAAACCGATCTGACAGGACTTACAGGCTTTGATGAAAACTATACACAGTATTCCAATGAATTCGTCTCAAAGGCCAATGATTCAATCGCCGCTGTTGGAACCTACTTCAATGAGTCCGGAATCGATTATTCATTTGATGTTTATGTCAATGGCAAACTGGCACACTCTCAGGAGGGCGTCAGCGAGTTTGCAGGATTCAAGACAATCGTTTTGAATAATCATATTCCAGTCAAAGAGTCTGACAGCTTCAAAGTAGTATTTAAAAGCAATTCACTTCCGTATCAGGCATTTTCAAGACAGCACTATATGCAGAATGTGAGCTTTGCAAGTCATGACTGCAAAACATGGGAAGATTTCAGCAAATTAAATAAGGCCGTTTTCTAAAATATATACAATAAGGTAGTGATACAATGGAGATACGAATAAATGATAGTGGATCTAAGGATTATTACGGTGAAGTTTTGGCGGTGATGTCCAACTATGGCAAACTGGTTAAAAATCCAAGACAGAAAATCCGTGGACTGCATAAACAGGCAATGATGCTGACCGGGATAGCACTGGTTTTTCTTTTAGTCTTTTCAATACTCTATGCCATTGACAGGAGTTATACATTATATTTCTATATTGTAGTCATATTCGCCGTTGCACTTGTATTGGGTATAATATATAATATTTTGATTAACAGAAGGATTTCACAGCTTAAAAATCCAGGTGCCGATAAAAGGCTGGTCATTGAAAATGATCATGTTGAACTGAGCATTGACGGTGAAAAAACAAGGCTTTTGATGTCTGAAATTCAATATATATTAATCAACAACTATTCTATTGCATTTCTTCCACAGAATATTAACTCAAAAATGATTGCAGTTAATGTGGCACATAAAAATGAGATTTTAAATAGCATTAATGAAAAAAATATCATTATAGATAATTCAGATTTGTATTGAGGTGGAATAATGAAGACATGTCCTCGTTGCGGTTCAATTCTTGCTGATAATGAACCATATTGTGACAATTGTGGCTATGACCCTGATTTTGATATGGATGATGATGACTGGGAGTAGTTAAATGTCTAAAAGATGTACCTATTGCGGTTGGATTAATGGCGATGATGCAGAGTACTGCAAAGGTTGCGGATATCCGCTTAAGAAATATTGGCATTACTCACCTTCAGGACCAAATTTTGTAGACTCCTCTAAATCTGAAAAGGGGAGAAAATGAAATTCTATCAAAAATCCAAGAAAAGATTCCGTTAGTGAGTGTCGATGAAATTCTGTATCAGCCAGTCTGAAATGCTGATATCTGAATCATATCTTATTATTTCATCCTTTTTAAACCATTTTGCCTTTACGATTTCGTCCCCGTCGACTTTGATGTCTCCGGATTCATATTCGGCAGTAAAACCAAGCATCAGTGAATTTGGAAAAGGCCATGACTGGCTTTTCATATATTTTAGGTTTTTTATTTTAATTCCAACTTCTTCAAGAACTTCTCTATGCACTGCCTCCTCAATGGATTCACCAGGTTCTACAAAACCTGCAATCAGTGCATATCTTATTGTGTCATGATAGCTGTGCTGTGCCATGAGCAACTCATTCTCTTTACTGATTGCCACAATAATTGCCGGAGCTATACGGGGATAGTGTACCTGGCCGCATGAAGGGCACTTTAACATCATGTCCTTTTCATCTATTTGGGTGGGAGTTCCGCATCTTCCGCAGAACTCATGTGATATGTACCAATCCCTTACAAGCACGGCTTTTCCTGCAATATGGTATAAATCAGGATTGAACTCATAAACTTCCTTTAAATCGTAAAATGAGGTTTCATCATACACGTTAACTACAAATGAGTTTTTACCTTTGTATTTTCCAATGAATAAGCAAAACTCAACATCAAAGTCATCCAGAGTTTTAGGAAGCTGTCTGTCTGATGTCAGATACAATTCTCTATTTTCGTTAAAAATGAACAGGTAATCATCAGTTTCTGGTGTTATTTCATCGCTGAAATCGATTTGGTAGTTTTCGTATAGGGACTTTTCTATCATGATATGTAGTTTATAGAATTTTGTTAAATAATTTTGTGATTTTGATTGATATATAAAATAGAAATTAACTATATAAGAAATCAAATACAAAAATTATAATGGTGATATAATGGTATCAGAAAAAATGGAAAAAGCTTTAAACGGACAATTAAATGCTGAAGTTTACTCAGGATATTTATACTTATCCATGGCAGCTTATTTTGAAGATGAAGACTTAGCAGGATTTGCTAACTGGATGAGAGTTCAAGCTGAAGAAGAATTGGAACATGGAATGAAATTCTATGACTACATTATCAGAAGAGGTGCTTCTGTAACCTTAACTGCAATCGAAGGACCACAAACCGAATGGGACTCTCCGCTTGCAGCATTCGAACATGTTTTAAGCCATGAAAAAATGGTATCAGGTTTAATTAATGACTTAGTCGATTTAGCTATAGAAGAAAAAGACCATGCAACCAATAATTTCCTCCAATGGTTTGTTGAAGAACAAGTTGAAGAAGAGGAAAACGCAATGGAATTGCTTGCAAAAGCTAAATTAGCTGACGGCGATAACAGATTAATGTATGAATTAAACAAAGAATTAGGTGAAAGATCACCTTCCGAAGACTAGATTTTATCTAGTCAAACTTATTTTTTTTTGGTGATTTTATGGATTATCCGGAAGGTCCTACCGATTTGGCTCAAATCGACTCAACTAAATATGACAGTCAACTTTTAGGGGAAAACAAATTGGGATGTGTACATCTGCACGGTCCTTTTGGTGACGAATCATCGGATATTAGGATAGCATACGTAATTGGCATGCATCCGCTTGAAAGCAAATCACACAGAGCGCTGTTTGAAAAGCTGAACTGTTTTGATGATTTGAAATACTGCTACTATCTGTATAATATCAATGTAAAGGATAAGGATTCAGAAACTGAAGGGCGTCTGGAAGGACAGCTTTTGGCTCAGGAATTCATTCGTGACGATATTATCGACAAAAAGTATGATCTGTTTTTGGACATCCACTCCAATAGGGGCACACGCGGGCCAGGTGAATATAAGGTTAACAATTTCATTTTCGCTCCGGGATTTGATGAAAAGTCTGAAAAGATAATGAATGTGCTTCTTTCAAAGATCCCTGAAATAAAGTATTATGCTCCAGAGTACAGGACAAGCCCCGCTTACATAACCGAACCGACCGCAGAGGCAGGCATACCGACTATCGTGTATGAGACCTATTCCTATGAACCCATTGAAACTTCATGTGAATTGGCTTGTAAACTAATTACAAGTGTGGACGAGCTTGAATTCTGATTTTAATTAATTTTCTTTACTTAATGTTAGTGTAAAATTTAATTTTCACATAAAATGTATATATACTAAAAAAACATAAATAGTATAGAAAGATTTATTTAGAAGTGAAAAACTATGATTATCAGAGCACCCGCTAGAATACATATGTCTTTAATTGACCTAAACGGTTCATATAGAAGAATCGATGGTGGAATTGGCCTTGCTTTATCTGAGCCACAATTTGTCCTTGAAGTACAACAGACTGAAAGCGGAGTAACCCTTGAATTTGCAGATACTGCTGATGATGAAGAGGCTATTTTGGAATGTTCCGAAAAGATTCCTGATGCTGCAGAAAGGACAATTGAACATTTTAATATTGATTCAGGATTCCATTTCATTGTTCATCAAACATATCCTCCACATTCAGGATTTGGAAGTGGAACTCAAATTGCTGTTTCTACAGCTCATTTAATTACAGAAACAATGGGAATTGAAATTGCAAGTAGGGAATTAAGCAGTATTGTTGGAAGGGGAGGAACCTCTGGTATCGGTACTTTTACCCATGATTTGGGAGGATTCATTGTTGACGGCGGTCACAGCGTTGAAGAAAAACCTGGATTTTTACCTTCAGGTGCTTCAAAAGCAAAACCTGCAACATTGATTGCAAGATATGAATTCCCTGAAGATTGGAAAATCCTGATTGCCATTCCTAAAGTCAATAAACATATGAACGGACAGGATGAGGTTAATGTATTCCAGGATTGCTGTCCTATTCCTAAGGATGAAGTGGAAAAGGTATCTCACTTGATTTTAATGAATTTAATACCATTCATGCTTGAAAAGAATATCAAGGAATTCGGATGGTGTGTAAGCGAACTTCAAAAGGTAGGATTCAACAAGCTTGAACATTCCCTTGACGATAGCTTTTTACCTACAATGAAGGCAATCGAGGACGCAGGTGCATATGGTGTCGGAATAAGTTCCTTCGGACCGGTTTTATATACAGTATTTGATGATGAAAATGCTGATATTGTGGAAAAGACAAAAGAAATTCTCGGTGAAGATGGTACTGTATTTGTCACAAAAGCACAGAATCATGGTTTTACAATAGAAAAATAGATTTTTCTATCTTTTAATTATTTAGTGATAAAATGAGCGATATTAAAAAGATTATTTTATATAAAAGGACATTATATTTGTCCATTATTTTTTTTGTGTTGCTTGTTTTTAATATTATTTTTTTAGCTTCCTTAATCAGATATTATTATATCGAGGGCATTTTCAAAATTTCCTTTGATACTGTGAATAATATTGTGACTATAATTTCTGCAATTATCATTTTGGGATTTATTTCGACCAGGCTTCCTCAATTGAGGAATATTGGTGATAGTTCACTTTATGAAATTGCATATCTGATTATTATCGGTCTATTTAGCATACTCATATCATATTTCAATAAAAGTACAAACTCCGATGCTTTCATTTCACCGTTTATGGATATGTTTGAAGTTTTATCTGTGATATTGATTTTAATACTGATTTCGTCAAAAACAAAATTTTTCAAGAATATGATGTTTCATAAAGCTCGCAGAAAGGATAAAGTTGTCTGTTTAATCATATTTACAGTCCTTGCGATTATTGCTTCTTCTTATATCCTTTTCATAAATGACTCTTATGTAAATGTTAGAAGTATGGTTGTTATGACTGCCGGTTTGTTTGGAGGGCCGGTTCTTGGAATTCCTGTTGGAATTATTTCTGGTGTTTACAGGTTGTTTCTTGGAGGGACCACTGCAGTTCCGTGTTCATTTGCCACTATAATCTGCGGATTCTTAGGCAGTGCAATTTATGTACTCAATGGTAAAAAATTTTTAAAGCATTTTTGGGCTGTTATTCTGATGTTTCTATACATAGGATTTGAGATGCTTTTAATCGTTTGGATGTCACCTCAAAACATTTCCATTCCATATGTGCAGGATATTTATCCTCTGATGCTTTTTGGTAATGTTTTGGGAATGATTTTATTTATTATGATTGTTCGAGAAGAAAAAAAGCCTGATATTGATTATGAAGAGTTAAGAATGAGGGAACTTCAAAATACATTAGATGAGTATCAGGATAAGGTTGAACAATTGGAAGAGGATGTTGAATTTTTAAAAAAGAAAATTGAATGAAAGTCATGGACTTT
Source organism: uncultured Methanobrevibacter sp. (assembly GCF_902788255.1). Taxonomy (NCBI): domain Archaea; kingdom Methanobacteriati; phylum Methanobacteriota; class Methanobacteria; order Methanobacteriales; family Methanobacteriaceae; genus Methanobrevibacter; species uncultured Methanobrevibacter sp. The sequence continues at coordinate 19,052 of NZ_CADAJR010000034.1, read as the reverse complement.
CATTTTTAAATTTCGAATCCGCCATCTACCTTGATGATTTGACCATCGATAAATGAGGAGTCATCGCTTGCAAGGAAGAGTGCAATGTTTGCAATGTCTTCAGGCACACCATGTCTTTTAACTGGGCACTGATCAATCATTTGTTGTAATGCTCCAGGACCTCCGATACTGTCTACCATTGCTGTGTGGATTAATCCAGGTGCAATACCGTTGCATCTTATTTCAGGACCTAATTCCCATGCCATGGATTTGGTTAATCCTGCCATTGCATGTTTACTGTCCACGTATGCTGCAAATCCGTGGTGTGCTCCAAATGATGCCACTGAACATGTGTTGATGATTGTTCCTTTTCCTTTTTCTTGCATTACAGGTGCAACTAATTGAGTCAGGAGTAATGCGGAGGTAACGTTGACGTTGAATACTCTGTTCCACTCTTCAAGTGTCACTTCCATTAATGGGGACATTGATAGCATTCCTGCATTGTTGAAGAGAACGTCGACGGTTCCGTATTTTTCCATTGTGGCATCGAATATTTTTTGTACATCGTCCAGGTTTGCCATATCTGCAATTACATAGATTGCTTCGTTTCCGGCTGCTTTGATGTCATCCACCACTTCTTTTGCTCTTTCTTCGTTTCTTCCGGTCACTACTACTTTTGCTCCTTCTGCTGCGAACAGTTTTGCTGATTCTCTACCCATCCGGAGGTTGCTCCGGTTACGATTGCTACTTTTCCGTCTAGTTTACCCATTTAAATCACCTTAATCTAAATACCATGTAAAAACCATGATATTTGTATGTAAAAATATGTGTCAAAATGTATTTAAATATTATCTAAAAAATGTAAAGTATTTTATACATTAAATGAATGATTTATTAAAAAAATAGTTTTTGATATTATATTGTCAAGTTATATGTAAAAAAATAAAAAGTTTGGAAAAAATAATTTTCCAACGTTAATTTTAATTTCTTCTCCTAATTCCTAAACAAACCACAAGTAATGAAATCAATACCAACAGTATAGGATTACCGGTAGCTTTTCCATTTGAAACACTTATTTTTTTATCATTTTCAGATATAGTGATCTTTTCATCAATTTCTATATCCTCATCAATAGGAATGTCATCAGTGGAATTATCCGGTATTTTATCATCGGTCTCATTTTCAGTATTGTTGTTGATGTTTTCAACTTTTATTGTTGCGTTAGCAATATTGTTTGTTAAGTTGACATCCTCATCGTCCGAGGTCACATTGACGGTATTGGTGAATGTTCCGATTTCGGTCACTTTAACCTTCAGGGTCAATGTAGCTTTTTCCTCGGATTTTAATGATCCGATTTTCCAAGATTTGTCGGAAGTGTTGAATTCACCTTTACTTACAGTGTATGAAATTATATCGAATGAATCAGGCAGCATTTCACTGACAACCACGTTGCTTGCATCGCTTCCAAGAGACTCAACACTGATTTCAAATGTTGCAATGTCCCCTACAAGATAGGAATCTCTATCACTGGATTTTGTTATGCTTAAATCCACATATGGTGAAATTTCAAACCTTGTGACATTGTTTATGAATGTGTATAATGTGTTCTCTGGATGTTCAGCGTAAACGGTGTATGTTCCAGGTTCCAATCCAATCAGGTCCAATGAGACGGCTCCAAGATAATTGGTTTTGTAAACTCCGTCATGGATTATGTCTCCATCAAATTCAGGCACTCCCAAAATGCCGTTTGAAGGTTTTTCCTTAACGACAATGATTCTGACAGTCTGTGAGTCTTCACGGGAATCTTGATAGATTAATTTTCCGCCTTCACTGTTTTCAGCACCGTCTTTTGGGTGAACATCTGTATTTCCAGTGTTTATCATGTCATGGGCTGTTGAATGCTCATATGTCACATTGAAGAAAATGATATCTGTCACATCTCCGTCATTGTAGATTGCGTGAATGATGTTCGCACCTCCAATGTGTGTGACCTTAATTGAAACATTGTTTGACTTTGAATAATTGCTTAAGTTAGGTGTTGCGGTTGTTATCAATAGATAACTCCATGCCTGATTGTCAATGAATTTAACATCTTCAATTCTTGATTGTGAACCACGATTATATATCGCTGATCCGTTAACCGCAATGTTTTTTGTAAACTCACAGTAAGCTATATCATTATTGTTTCCGATAATGTAGATAGCTCCTCCTAAACCGCAGTTTGGATTTTCCGGATGCGGATGAGCGTGATTGGAATTGAATATTGACTTCAGGATTTTGATATGGTCTCCTTGCAAATGGAGAGCCCCACCTTGCTCTGTAGCATTGTTATTCACAAATGTTGAATTTTCAATATAGGAATTGTTTCCTTCAATGTATGCTCCAGCACCGCCTTTGGATGCGGTGTTGTTTTCAAATGTTGAATTGATGATTTCAGCATTCTTTCCCAGGATGTATACTGTTCCCATTTCACTTTCATGATCATAGAATTCTGACTCGATGACTGTTGCGTTCTCTCCTTTCACATAGATTGCCGCACCCTTACCGTTGACGGCGTAATTGTCTTTGAAAGTACAGTTGATGGCACTGGAATTGTCTCCCCACATGTGGACAGCTCCACCTTCTTCACTACCGGTATTATTGTAGAAATAACAGTTTTTCATTATATTGTTATGTCCTTCTGTAATACCGTCTAAACCGTGGGTGATTCCACCTACCATAAATGCAGCACCCTGTTTTGCCTTATTGTTAATGAATTCACAGTTTTCAACAATCAGATTGTTTTGACTTGAACCTAAGGCTCCGCCCCATTGTGTGGCGGTATTGTTAATGAATGAACAGTTAACAATGGTACTGTACAACTTGTCTGATATCTTGCCGTTTCCATGAACATAAACCGCCCCTCCGACACCGGATGAGCAGTTGATGAATTTGGAATTGGAGATATTCACTGAATTGCCTTCTTCACCGGCAACACATATTGCTCCTGAATGATGATTTGTGGATAGATTGATAAAGTTACAATTATTGTATGTTGAGTAGTATGAAACCACCATTGCGCCTTTTTCATAGACACCGTCTTGGGTTTCATTTAAACGGGATTTCATGTTTGACAATGTAACGTTTTCAAAAACACAATTACGTGCATTGATAGCAGCTATTGCATTATCAAAATTGTCGAATTTCACATTTCTCAAAACTACATTTTCAAATCCGAAAGGATGTCTTTCAGTTGTCTTGTAGTTTTTGAATGTAATGTTTTCAAGAACACAGTTCTTAATTGTTGAAATTCCGGTGAACTTCCAGCTGTTGGAAGCGTCAATAATTGCGTTGGCAATTGTAACTCTCTTATTGTCTATGAATTGCATTTCCCTGTTTTCACCAGCATATGTGTTTCCGGAAAGGTCAATAATGTCACCATTCTTTGCACTGGCATATGCGTTTCTGATGTCAACAAACCATTTTCCGTTAACGGTGATTTTGGAACTTAAAACATCATCATTAGTTGCTTTCAATTCATTTGATTCATCAGAAGAGCCTAAAATATTTTTATTCCCTTCGTCTGATACTACATCATTTTCACTGTTTTGTGAATTTTGATTAGGATTAGCAGATATTTTTGTCTGAATATCTGATGCATCATCAGATAATCCAACAATGTTGTTTGAAACTTGGGTCACGTCACTTGAATTCAAATCAACGTTCTCACTAGCTGCAGCAGCACCTATGGAGAACAGAGTTATTAGAATCAGGCTAATAACCAAAAGTCTAATTTTTGTTTTCATTTTTTACCTCATTCAATCTGCAACTTTGCAGAAGTGAAAAAATATTTAATATTTTTTAGGGTTTCCTTCAAATATCTACTATTAATAAAAATTTTTTAGTAATTTTAAATTTCTCTAAAAAAAGTTTAATATCAAACAGTTATTTTTACAAATTATAATATTTGAAAAAAATAACTATTGATATATATAAACTTAATACTATAAAACTGTTTGGGTCGTATATGAATTTAAAAAATTTTTCTAAAATTAATCAAATTAGCAAATTTTGTCATGTTGAAAAAATAATATTAGTCATATTCAAAATCAAAAGTAAAAAATAGATCACATTTAATATATGTTTAAAAATTCTTCAAAAAAAAATAAAAAGTGAAAGGATCAAATAATCCTCTCTATAAGTTATATACCTCTTCGGCTGAAACGATTGGTATATTGTTTTTGGTTAAAACGGATATCAGATTATCAATATCGTCTGCATGTAATAATAAGATTGCCTTTTCCGCTTTGTCATGTGAGAAAGCGTAAAGATATTCCAAATCAATTAGGTTGTCTTTGATGATATCTAAAACGGTTGTAAGGCCACCCGGTGAATCATTCATTTCAACGCCGATGATTTCGGTAATCTTTACAAGGAAATTGTTTTCCTCAAGTGCTTCTTTTCCTTTAATCGGATCGTCAACAACAAGTCTGAGGATACCGAATTCGGATGTATCCGCCATGCACATTGCACGGATGTTGACATTTGCTACGGTAAGGACTTCCAATGGTTTTGCAAGGCTTCCCATTCTGTTCTGTAAAAATATTGACAGTTGTTTTATTTTCATTTTTCCACCTAATGTAAGTTCCTCTTATCAATCACTCTTTTTGCTTTTCCTTCAAATCTTGGTAGTGTTTTTGGTTCTACTAATGTTACTTTTACACGTATTCCTGTTTCGTTTTCTATTGATTTTCCGATTTTTGTCTGTACTGCCATCATCTCTTTGACGCCATCAAAGAAAAGGTCATGGGATGCTTCAACTTTCACTTCAATTTCATCAAGTGTTCCAGGTCTTGTAACTATAATCATATAATGAGGCTCTACATCACCTGCTTTAAGCAATGCTTTTTCGATTTGTGATGGGAAAATACCTACTCCCTTAACCTTAATCATGTCGTCGGATCTTCCGGTAATTCTGCTCATTCTTGCATGGGTTCTTCCACATTCACATTTTTCATATGTGATTTTGGTCAGGTCTTTTGTTCTGAATCTTATGACTGGCATACCCTCCCTTTCAAGGTTGGTTAAAACCAATTCTCCAGGGGTGTTTTCACCTAGAACCTGTAAAGTATCAGGATTGATGATTTCAGGATAGTAGATGTCTTCTGCAATGTGCAAACCTTTTTGCGCTTCACATTCGATACCCACACCAGGTCCCATAAGTTCGGTCAAACCGTAAATGTTATATGCCTTTGCGCCAAAGATTTCCTCCACTCTCTGTCTGATTTCTTCGGTCCATCCTTCAGCTCCAAATCCGATTGCCTTGATGCCCAAGTCCTTAGGGTCTATGCCATCTTCAAGGGCGACTTCTCCTAAGTGAATTCCGTATGATGGGGTAAAGATTAAACCGGTTGTACCGAAGTCCTGCATGATTTCAATCTGTCTTCTTGTCTGGCCTGTTGAAATAGGGATGATTGCAGCTCCGACCTTGTGTGAACCGTAATGGACACCGAATCCTCCGGTGAACATACCGTATCCGTGGGTGTTTTGCAGGATATCATCTTCACCGATTCCCATCATGGTGAGTCCACGTGCAATGGTTTCGGCCCAGGTATCCAGGTCCTTTTCAGTGTATCCTGAAACGACAGGTTTTCCTGTGGTACCTGATGATGAGTGCAATTCCTTAATCTCTTTGATGTCAACTGCGAAAAGTCCGAAGGGATAGCTTTCACGCAAGTCGTCTTTTGTGATGAATGGTAATTTTTCAATATCTTTTAAAGTTTCTATATCTTCTGGATAAACTTCAGCTTCACTGTATTTCTTGTTGTAATAAGGTATCTTATCAAATGCTCTTTTTACAGTGTTTTGAAGCTTTTTTAATTGTAATTCTTCAAGGTCTTGCCTTGACATTGTTTCAATTTCTTCATTCCAAAACATTTTTTGCCTCATTAAAATTTCAATATTATAATATATTATTTTTCAAACCTTATAACTTTACACATGGCTAATGAAAAATTATATTATGTGGAGAAATGCTTTGATGGGCTCTTTTCTTCATATCGTAAAAAAATTTTATATAGTTTATTAGATAAACATTAAAATGTAATTAATTAATTTTAATTTTACATGGAGAATTTACAATGGATATGATGAGTGTATTATGGCAAGTTGGAATATTTGCATCTGTTCTGGTTTTTGGAATAAAAATCGGGCTGGCATCAGGTTTGGCTAATTTGTCAAAAAAACTGTTTGCAGTAATATGCATTGCTTATGGTGGAGGTGTTGTTTTAATTTCTGCTATTGCTTCTCTATACTCAGAACAGTTGGTTCAGGCAATATACAGTTATAATACAATATTTTACATTATCATGGCTTCAATCATGATTATTGCAGGTTTATTTACAATAAGAGAATGGAAAATACATGATAAAAATACTTCAACAGCAACTTCTTTAGCTATTATTGCTCCTTGTCCATGTTGTTTTGGTTCAATTATTGCAAGTGTGCTTATTGTGGCACCGACAATCGGAGTCAGTTCACTCAATTTAAGTTGGTATGCTGTGGCTGCACTTGTGGGAGTTATGATTGTAACTTATTTCGCATCAAATACTATCGTAAGAGTTTTAAATAGACCTTATCCTATTGTTTTAGGTAATTTCATGCTTTTACTTGGTGCATACTTCTTACTTTCGGCTATTGTAATACCAAACATTGCGGGAGCACTATCAAAAACTACTAGTCCAATTACTATAGGTTCTCCTCAAGATGTCCTGATGGTAATATTGGCATTGGCAATATTGCTTGTGGGCGGTATGGTTTTAAATAGAAGAGGCAGAAGTATTTTAAGATAAAGGTGAAAAAATATGGCTTTAAGTATTCCGGGTGGAGAATTTCTAACAGGATCCCTTGATGTAATCTCACAGAGTTTAACAATTCCGGTATTGGTTATACTGCTTGTAATTGTTATCATTTCTATCATTACATTAGGTGGAGCTATTGCAGAGTATACTTCAAGACGCAAAGTTCCTGTTGGAACAATAAGAGATTTAATTTATGATATTAATAGGGCAGCATCTATTGATGAGTTGAATAATGTTATTTCAAGTGCTAAAATTCCAAAGGCACAGAAAAAGGTTTTAAGTGAAATCGCTTCTTCAAGCGAATTGGGTACTGCTTCAAGGGAAGCTTTGGCCCGTAAGCTGTTTGAATTTGAAGAAGAAAAAACAATGAATTCACTGCAGAAAACTGATATTATTACCCGTATCGGACCTACCTTAGGGCTGATGGGTACTTTAATTCCGATGGGACCTGGTCTGGCTGCTCTTGGTGCAGGCGACATCAATACATTGGCATCTTCCCTTACAGTTGCGTTCAACACAACTATTGTCGGTATCGGTTCCGGTGCATTATGTTACTTCATTGGAAAAGTACGTTCAGGATGGTATGACAGATACCTGTCTGATTTAGATGCTTTAATCGATTCAGTTCTTGATAGGATGAGCAGATAGTGATTTTATGGTAAGAAAAGGCGGCAGACGAAGATCTAAACGTGTAGAAGAAGACCCAATGGCTGGTACATCCAACCTTGTGGATGCAATGCTGGTTATTGCTGTCGGTTTTCTGGTTTTTGTTATCATAAGCTGGAACATGCAGGCAATGATAGATCCAAGCCAAAACATTCAAGAGCAGATGCAACAGAAAACGACTGAAGTTGACCAGGGTCAGCAGTTGAACGAAACTCCTGACACTTCAAACTCTTCCGGTCAAGGTTATACCGAAATGGGTAAGGTTTACAAAGACCCAGCGACGGGTAAACTGATTATGGTGGAGGGATGACCCTTCCACATAAAACTTTTTTTTAACTTTTTTTCTCAATAATTTTTTTCAATTTTGTGCTTGTTTTTACCATTCGATAATTTTATATGTACGGACAATTAAACTAATACTTACGAATTTTTAATGGTGTTTAGTAATATGGAATTTTGTCCTGAATGTGGTAAGATGTTAATGCCCAAAAACGGTAAGATTAAATGTAGATGTGGCTATGAAAAATCCCTTGAAAAGGAGGATTTGGAGGAGCAGTATCACATGGAGGGCGAAAAGAATCCTGAGGCAAAGGTCATAGTCACCGACAGCAACAATGTTGCACTGCCGACCACAAGGATAACATGTTACAAATGCGGAGGAACCAAGGGTTACTGGTGGACAGTACAGACTAGGTCTGCCGATGAGGCACCAACCAATTTTATAAGATGTGCTAAATGCGGCAACACATGGCGCAGCTCTAACTGATTTTTTTTTAGTTTCCACATTAGATTATTAATGTGTTTTTTGAAAATGTTTTTCTAAAAATCTTTTTTTTTGAATAATCTTATATTATTTATTTATATTTTGAATATTCTTTAATTTATTTATATTATTAAAAATAAAAGTTTAATTATCAAAAAATGAGAGACAATTATGAAATTTTATAAGATTAGTATAATCTTTCTATTCTTATTGATATTGTCTATGGGGGTAGTGTGTGCTGATGATTCAAATCAAACAGCGCAGGATACCCTTGAGGTAGATGAGGTTGATGTTCTCGGAGATGCTGAGGGAACATATACTGAACTAGAAACTAATTTAAATCAATCTACTGGTTCAATAAGTTTAGATAAAGATTATAAATATGATTCAAATGATGGAGAAAAAACATATATAAAATTAAGCGATAAGACATTGGTAATAGATGGAAATAGCAAAACAATTGATGGAAACCAAAAGGCAGGATTTTTAAATCTTTCAAATAGTAATCTGACAATTAAAAATCTAAAGATTACTAACTGTAGTTTATCTTCAATAATATTGAGTAATTCAATTTTAAATTTGAAAAATGTAACTTTTGATAATAACTTTGATAAGGATGCAGGTGCTGCAATTTATGCAATGAGATCTAACATAACAAGTGCTAATTCTACATATTCAAACAACAATGCAATAAACAAAATTGATATTACAGCAGGAGCTGCAATATTTTCAGGTAATTCTACATTAACTAGTACCAATGATAAGTTTTTAAACAATTATGCTCAATTGGGATCATCCATTTATGCAAATAGTGGTAGTGAACTAGATATATCTAATGCACTGTTTAAAAATGATAATCCGGTTTTATGGGTATGATATATGGAAACAATGCGGTAATAACTATTTCCAACTCTATTTTTGCAAATACCTCTTCCAAATATGCAACAGCAATATATAATACTTATCAAACTGCAATCAATAAAACAAAATTCATTAACTTGCATGCAAATCTTACAGCGGGAGCTGTTGCGGTTAAACCATCTGGGGAGAACACCACCACTGTGATTCTTGACAGTGAATTTATCAATGTCAGCTCTACAAAAAACGGTGGTGCACTATATTTGGATATCTACGGTGCTGCGGACGGTGTTTTAACAGGTAATGTTAAAATCAACAACACTATTTTCAATAACTGTTCATCAGAATTTGGTGGAGCTGTTCTTCAGTTGGGAGGATCTTTAGATATCTCCAATTCACAGTTCACAAACAACAATGCAAAGGAAAACGGTGGAGCGGTCTATACATCATATGTTGAAATGAATGTTGATAACACTAATTTCACCGATAACAAGGCCAGTGCAGATTATGGATTAGGTGGTGCAATATTCTTTGACATCGGTTCCTTAACAGTTGCAAAATCCAATTTCAAAGGTAGTGTAGCTCGTGAAGGTGGAGCAATCTATGCATATGACAGTAAATATGTCATTGAGGATTCTACTTTTGTAAGTAATAGTGATGATATTCACACATATTTCGATAAGAAAAACTCTGCTGTTTCCAATTGTGGAAATGTAAATAAAATTTTAAATTCAACAAAATCTGAATTTGATGTTAGATATTCAGGTATTCCTTATGAAATAAATCCTAAAAATATTACTAATGCTACTTCTAAGGATAAGATTTTTGATTTAAGAAACTATGGTCTGGTAACTCCGGTAAGGGACCAAGGATCTAATGGTGCCTGTTGGGCATTTGGTGCAGCAGGAGCATTTGAATCAGCATTCTTAAAGGCAACAGGCATTGAATTGGACATTTCCGAAAACAACATTCAGAATATAGGAATTAAATATTCAATTTATGGAAATAAGGACCTTAGTGAAGCTGGAAACTATTACACCAGTACTGCATACTTCATGAGCTGGTTAGGTGCGGTTAATGCAACCGATGATGTTTATGATGAGCTCGGTAAAATTTCAGCTTTAAGATTCTCACTAGATGCATATCATATTGTAGATGCCATTTTTGTAGATATTAATGATAAGAATGCCATAAAAGAGGCATTAATCAAGTACGGCGCTTTAAACCTTTACGTTTTCGGTGCAAATTCAAGAGATGGCAGTTACAACGATACATATAAATCAGTATATAATGATAACAAATCTGGAAATCACTATGTAACATTAGTCGGATGGAACGACACATTCTCAAAAGACCATTTCACAAAGAAAACCGTTCCGGGCGATGGTGCATGGATTTGTAAAAACAGCTGGGGAACTGGTTGGGGTGATGATGGATACTTCTATTTATCTTACTTTGATAAATCATTGGTAGATTCTGATGCAGTCGGTTTTGTAATTAAAAACAATGAAAGCTATGAAAAGCTTTATCAACTTGAAGCTGGGGGCATGTCCTCATTTAAGAAGGAGTACAATGAATATGAAAACGTATTTGTAAGCGAAGGTGGAGACATAATTGCAGCAGTCGGATCCTACTTTGAAAAGGCAGGCAGTCCTTATACCATTTCAATCTATCTTAAAGGTAATCTGGTTTACACTCAAAGCGGTTCTGTAAGTCATAGGGGATACAATACAATAAACCTTAATAAACGTATTGCCGTTGAAGATGGTGCAGTATTTTCAGTAAGAATCAAATCAACTTCAGTACCTGTTCTTACAGATACTAGACAACAGTTATACACTAATAACTCTTTTGTAATTATTGATGGTGATCATGACTATTTTAATGATGCAGTTATTCCTATTAAAGTTTATTCATATGACCAAAAAGGCATAACAACCAAAAACATTGTCAAATGTTATGATGGAAAAGAGGTAATATTTACCGTTGCTGGTGGTTCTGAAGGTGAAAAGGTTCTTGTAGGTTTCAAAGGAACTAATTATACTATAACTCTTGACAGTGAATGTAAAGGCAATGTTAGTTTTGGTGTTTTAGAGATAGGCAATTATGATGTTACCGTTAGCTATAAAAATCAAACCTACATGAATTATGTCGTAGTAAAATCAAGTATTGATGCCGGTGGTGTGACAAGCATAAACATAGGGTACAATGTCAAATTAACAATAAGCGCTAAATTCTTTGACTTTAATGCAGACCCATTGGTCAATAAATCAATAGACGTCACCTTTGATGGCCAAAAAATTAAGGATATGGACACTGATGAGAACGGTTATATTGGTGTAGTTATATATGCTGGCAACAGCATCGGAAAACATATTTTGAAACTTGTAAATCCAGAAACCAAGGAAGAATTATCAATCACAGTCAATATCCTTTCCAGATTTTCAGGAAATGCAAATGTGAACATGTACTACTATGATGGACACGCATATAAGGTTCGTGTAAGGGACGATTTGGGTAATTTTGTCGGTAAAAACCAAATCGTAACATTCAAGATCGGCAAAAAAACATTTAAGGTCAGAACCGATGCTAAAGGTTATGCAACCTTAAAGATACCAAACACAATAACTCCGGGCAAATACACAATTTCTGCAACATTTGCAGGACAGACTGTCAAAAACAAATTGACTGTCAAACAGGTGTTAAAGCTCACTAAGGTCAATGTGAAAAAATCCGCCAAAAAGCTTATCCTAAAAGCCACTTTGAAAAATGGTTCAAAGGCACTCAAATCCAAAAAGGTGACCTTCAAGTTTAACGGTAAAAAATACACCGCTAAAACAAACAAAAAAGGTTTGGCTAAAGTTACCATCAAATCCAAAGTGCTCAAAAAGCTTAAAGTGGGTAAAAAGGTTAACTATCAAGTGACTTACCTTAAAAACACCGTTAAAAGAACCGTAAAAGTTAAAAGATAGATATTGTTTAATATCTATTACTTTTTTTATTTTTTTTTCTTTGACATTTTTGTTTATTTTTTAAAAAAACATCTCTATTTGTTCATAACAAGTATTTATTATTTTTGATTAACTTTTTTTGAGTTAAAATTTTGTAGAATACTTTAAATGGAAATTTGAGAAAAATTCAAGACATAATTTTTATATATTAGTATTTCCAAAAAATTGTTTGCTTCTATACGAAGAAGTTTAGGTGATACTATGGCAAGCAAAACTTTCAATGAAAAATTAAAAGACTCTAAAGATATGCCGAAAATAGTCGTTATCGAAAATTCTAGGGCCATAAGAACATATGGTGGAACAGACATGCTGATTGCGCCACCGATCTTTTATCATGAAATTATGGCTGAAGTTCCACGGGGCAAGGTAATAACAGCAGTAGACATTAGGGAATTTCTAGCAAAACAGTATGATGCGGATTTCACTTGTCCAATGACTTCCGGAATATTCATAAATCTTGCAGCCCGTGCAAGCTGTGAAAGGGATCATGATAGGATTCCATTTTGGAGGACATTGAAATCCAATGGAGAACTCAATCCGAAATATCCCGGTGGAATTGAATATCAAAAGAAAATGCTTGAGGCCGAAGGTCTTGAAATATACTGTAGAGGTAGAAAACATTTCAGATATTATGTGAAAAATTATGAAAATAACTTATATAAATTGGAATAAAATATTAAATAATGAAATCTCTTGAAAAAACTTTAAAATCTGTTAGTGAAAATCCCAAATATATATTCCGTCTGACCGTTCAGGGTGTGATGGTAGGTATATTTGCGGGACTGATGGTATGTCTGTACCGTTTTTTGCTTGCAGGTTCTGAAACTGTTTTAAGGGATTATTTAAGTATAATACATGGAAATGTATTATACATTATTTTATTTTTCTTCGCCCTTGCATTGATGGGTATTCTGATAGACTTTTTAACCAAATGGGAAGTTGACTCGGCTGGAAGCGGTATACCTCAGGTATATGCTGAGGTCAAGGGCCATATGGAAGCCAATTGGGCCAAGGTACTGTTTTCCAAAATAGTTGCGGGAGTTTTGACTGCCCTTGGTGGTCTGTCCCTGGGTCCTGAGGGTCCTTCAGTTCAGATTGGAGGTATGGCCGGAAAGGGAGTGGCCAAAATATTCAAGGGATCAAAAACCGATGAGCTGAGACTCATTCTTGTAGGTTCCGCAGTCGGTATTACCGCCGCATTCAATGCGCCTCTTGCAGGTGTGATATTTGTTTTTGAGGAAATCAACCACGGATTTGACAAGACACTTGTTTTCATTGCGCTGGTTTCAGCTATTGTTGCCGATTTTGTCTCAAAAATCATTTTCGGACAGGCTACAATATTGTCATTTCCGATTTATGACATTCCCCTTGAGTCATATTGGATTCTGATTGTTTTAGGGGTTATTATTGGACTTTTGGGATATGTCTACAACATTGGAATGATCAAGTCAAGTGACATTGTAAACGGCCTCAGGATTCCGTCATGGCTTAAGTTCGTATTGGTTTTCATGGTGTCCGGTGTTGTGGCACTCATGATTCCTGAAATCAGTGACGGAGGACACTTCATGATGGATATGCTTGATGTGGCCATTCCCTCATTGGGTGTTTTAGTTTTACTACTTGTTCTAAAATATCTGTTTTCAATGTTTTCATTCTCCTCAGGAGCGCCTGGTGGCATATTTTTACCGATTCTTGTATTGGGAGCTTATATCGGTGCTGTCTTTGGAAGTGTTGTTGTGCCGTCACTGGGTCTGCAGCATGACCTGATTTACAGGTTCATAGTCATATCCATGGCAGGATTTTTCGCCGCAACCGTCAGATCACCTATTACAGGTATCGTGCTTCTTGCTGAAATGTCAGGTTCAACAGAATCCCTTGTTGCGATGGTCATTGTTTCATTGATAGCTTATGTAATTCCTACACTTTTAGGAAATGAGCCTATCTATGAGTCATTATACGACAGGCTGCTTTTGAAGAAAAATCGTGAATATGTCAAAAAGCCATCAAAACATGTATTGAGTGAATATATAGTGCCTCTTGACTGCAATTATATCAATTTCATGATTAAGGATATTCCTTTCCCTAAAAATGCAATTGTGGTTTCAGTCATCAGAAACGGAAAATATATAATTCCAACTGAGGATTTCCATATACAGTATTCCGACCAGATTCAGATACTGGCGGATAGCAATGACTATCCGTTCATTCGAGAAGAAATTGAAGAATTATTCAATAAGTGATAGCATGAGTGTAATTTTCAAAAGACAAAGCATACGCAGATTTACAGACGAGAAAGTTTCAGATGAACTGATTGAAAACCTATTGAAGGCAGGCATGCAGGCACCTTCCGCAGGTAATCAGCAAGCCTGGGAGTTCATTGTAGTTTCAGACGAAAAGGATAAGCTTGAAATCTCAAAAATGCATCAGTTCGCAAAACCTGCCGAAAAGGCCTCACATCTCATCATTACACTTGGAAACCTGGATGAATGCAAATTTGACATGATGATTGAACAGGATTTAGGTGCATGCAACGAGAACATCCTGCTTCAGGCAACCCATGAGGGCCTTGGTGCTGTATGGTTGGGATTCTATCCGATTGAAGACAGGTCATTGAAATTGAAGGAATATTTAAACATTCCTGACAATTGCATTCCGTTTTCTGTCATTTGTGTCGGTTATCCTGCTCATGAAAGTAATGTTAAGCTCAGGTATGATGAGTCAAAGGTGCATTTTGACAGATATTAAACTTAAATTTCAATATCTCAATTGTAAAGAGTTTAACTGATAAACAGGCTCATATAATCTATTTTTTGCGGGGCATATGTAATAGTTATATATTGTATTGGACAAAGATATAATCATATAGGGGAGCATTATGGCTAGGATTTATTTAAATGATTTTGAACATCTAAACACTACAACTCAAAGCATTTATGAGTTGGGAGAATCTAACGTTCTTATTATACTTATGGACGGAACTAACCTGACCAGTTGGAGAGATGTTAAAAATCGTGAGGATGTTCAATATATAAGCGAAGATTTATTTGGTGTAACAGCACTTGCGGGCAGATATAAGGATATGGTAAACCTTAAGGCTATCGTTACAATGGGTGTTGGAAACATTGCATCCACAAGAGACATGTTCAGCGGATGCAGGTCTTTGGTTGAAATATCTTCCCTTGATACATGGGACGTCAGTCTGGTTGATGATATCAGCAACATGTTTAAGGATTGTTCTAGTCTTGAAAACATTTCCGCACTGTCCAATTGGAATGTATCAAATGTAATTGACATGTCCTGCATGTTTATGGGATGTTCCGCACTTGAAGACATCTCCGCACTGTCCAAATGGGATGTAAGTAGTGTCGGAGACATGCATTATCTTTTTGCCGACTGCATCAATCTGAAAGACATTTCAGCATTGTCCAAGTGGGATGTTAGAAATGTAAGGGATGCGGCATGTCTTTTTGAATTCTGTGTTGGATTGGATGACATTTCAGCATTGAAGAATTGGAGATTGGTTAATGCATTCAATATAACAGCAATGTTTAGAAGCTGTGCAAATATCAAGGACATTTCCCCATTGTCAAATTGGGATTTGGAAGCCATGACCAACAACAAGAGTCTTTTGTCTATTTTTGCATATTGCTCTTCAATTAAAAGTTTGTCCCCATTGAAAAACTGGGATGTATCAAACATTACCAGAATTTCAGGTCTTTTTGAAGGTTGCAGTTCCATTAAAAATTTATCTCCGTTGAAAAAGTGGGATGTGTCTAATGTAACTTCCTTTGATTATCTGTTTAAGAACTGTAATTCTCTGACAAACATTTCAGCATTAAAAAATTGGGATATTTCTAATGTTTATTCCATAAAAAGTATGTTTAAGCATTGTGAAGAGTTGGAGGATGTTTCAGCATTAAAAGAATGGGATGTAAGCAACATCAAAACAATGGAAGGAATGTTTAAGCAATGCATCTCATTGGCTGATGTTTCTGCCCTTTCCGATTGGAAACTTTCGGACCATGTGAATCTGAATTACATATTTGATGAATGTGACCTGTTGGAGGATTATCCTCTGTGGTTTAAGTTTGAAGTGATGAGGAACGCCAATTTTGATGAGCACTCCCGTAAGAAAGTCCTTGAAAAACTGGATGTTTCATTTTTCAGGCAGAATAATCTGAATGATTTTGATGAGGAAACCCAGCTTGATATTGTTGATTTGGTCTCAGATGAGTCTCTTCTGGCTTATATTGTGGACAGGACAGATTATGTTGATGTTTCATACAATGCGCTGGAGAAAATTACCGACGAGGAAATTCTTGCTGAAATTGCAATACATGATCCTAATTATGACATTTTCCCATCTGAAGATTCATCCAATCCTTTGGATTTCAAATTCTTTTTCTACAATCGGGAAAAATCAGTCATTAAGATTAAAAATAAGGTTTATCTCATAAGAATAGCCAAGGAAAGCCAGCACATGCTGAAAAGCATAAAACACATTGAAAAATATGTGGATAGTGAAGATGAATGGATTGACATATGCCTGAATGCGGTGTCTAGTGATGTTCGTTTATTTGCATTTGACAGGATTCAATTTAAAAATTCATTTGAAAGAATTTCTGAAGAGTCCGGTGATCAGGTTATTTTAAAGATGGCCAAGGATAGGATTGCTGAGGAATAGTTGTCTTTTAAAAAACTATTATTTTTTCTTTTTCGTATGCATGTAATCTTTTAGTTAATCAGTTTTTTTCAGATGTTGCGTTAATTTTAAAGATGAGTGTTTTTATTTTTCTTTGAATAGCAAAGGTGTTTAAAATATTAATTGGTTATTTGATTAAAATAGGTTGTTGTATAATCCCATTTTAGGAAATTTCAAATAAATTTTTTTTAAAATCATCTATTTTTAATGGCAAATTCGTCTAAAAATCATTTAGTCAAGTTTAAATAAGACTAACAATAAATTTTTACACAGTAACTTAATGTTTTAAGTTAATTGTTATTAGAGGTTAAACTATGGTAAGTGTAAACGTAGAAGCTAAAAAAACCGTAGACGTAATGATTGAAAAAGCAGATGAATTAAACATCGCTGTTGCAACTTTAGATAATGGTGCTACAGTTATCGACTGTGGTGTAAATGTCGATGGAAGTTTCAAGGCTGGAGAACTTTATACCAAAGTATGTCTTGGTGGACTTGCTGATGTTGGAATTTCAATTCCTGGAGATTTGTCTGAAAAATTCGCACTCCCTTCAGTAAAAATCAAAACTGACTCACCTTCTATCTCAACCTTAGGTTCACAAAAAGCTGGTTGGTCCGTTTCTGTAGGTGACTTCTTTGCATTAGGTTCAGGACCTGCAAGAGCAATTGCATTAAAACCTGCTGAAACCTATGAAGAAATCGGTTACGAAGACAAAGATGCTGATTTAGCAATTTTGACTTTAGAAGCAGACGTATTGCCTGGTGATGAAGTTGCACAATACATTGCTGATGAATGTGACGTTGACGTTAAAAATGTTTACCTGCTTGTAGCTCCTACTTCTTCTCTCGTTGGATCCATCCAAATTTCCGGTAGAGTAGTTGAAAACGGAACTTACAAAATGTTGGAAGCTATTAAATTTGATGTAACAAAAGTAAAACATGCAGCAGGTATTGCACCAATCGCACCTGTTGACCCAGATGGATTAAAAGCTATGGGTAAAACCAACGACGCAGTGCTCTTCGGTGGAAGAACTTACTACTACGTTGAATCTGATGAAAATGATGACATTGCAGATGTAGCTGCTAAATTACCATCTTCCGCTGCTGACGGATACGGTAAACCATTCTTCGATGTATTCAAAGAAGCTGAATTTGATTTCTACAAAATCGATAAAGGAATGTTTGCTCCTGCAGAAGTAGTCATCAATGATTTAAGCACTGGTAAAATTTATAAAGAAGGATTCGTTAACGCAGACCTGCTCAAAAAATCCTTCGGTGTAGATGAATAATTCTATTCATCTTTTTTCTATTTTTTTTAAAAAATTTTCATCATCTTTAAATACTATTAGTTAAATAATATTAATGCTTAATTTGAAGCATATAAAATTTAACAGGTGAAAAGATGAGTTTAAGTGAAATTATCACAGATTCAGTTAAATATCCGTTTACAAATATTACCAACTTCTTAATTGTCGGAATATTGACATTGCTTGCCGGAATCTTTAATGTCTTTACATTATGGGGCATTACAAACGGTGCAATATATTATTTAGGATTAATCATTTCCTTTATTTTTGCATTGTTCCTTTCAGGTTATTCCCTGAACATAATCAGAAATGCAATGGTAAAATCTGATGATTTTCCGATGTTGGATCCTGTAAATAATATCATTGACGGCATCAAAGTTTTAATAGTCAGTATCGTTTACTTCATTATACCGTTTGTCATCACATTGGTTATTGCTATCGTCACCGGCACTATAGGTGCAGGATTAAATAATCTGTTTGCAGGACTGGGAATTGCATCAATTGTTTCAGTGATTTTGTTTGTATTATTTGCCATCTTTGAGGTAGTTGCAGTGGCAAGACTTGCCCAAACCGGTGAGTTCGGTGATGCAGTCAACTTCGGTGAAGTATTTGAAGACGTTAAAAGAATAGGCATTGCTAAGATTATAGCATTTGTAATAATTGCTTTGATAATCATAGTGGTTGTTCAACTGATTTGTAGCATATTGGTTTTCATTCCAATTTTAGGTGCTCTTATTGCTTCAATTATAGGTGGAGCATTTGGAGTATTGTTCTACAATAGAGGTATAGGTTTACTTTACATCGACCAATGAGTAAACCTTTTTTTTTTACTTTTTTGAGGGCGACTCAAAATTAATTATTTTTTAAAAATTTTTTTGCATTAATTTTTATTATTTTCAGGTATTTTGTTTGTTGTTTTGGTGTATGAGT
>NZ_CADAJR010000033.1 GCF_902788255.1 uncultured Methanobrevibacter sp. | reverse complement strand
AAACTCATCAATTTCCAGGTTTCCGATGGTTGAATTTACAAAATTTATAGGATCAAAAGTAATATTTACAACATATTTCCGGGTTTCCATAATGTTTTTCAGGGTTTGGGTACCGACAAAAAGCCTGCATCCAAGCTTGTCTTTGCCTTTGCATACAATTCCTATTGGAGCGGCATTTTTTACACCCTCCTTGCTCATGGTAGTGTAAATCCCCTCATATTTCTGTCCTTCTACAATTCCAATATCTGTCAAATCAATAGCCATTTTATCATCCCTACTAATTTACATTTTCAATATTACTATCTATTCTTAATCTAATTAAAAATTATTGTCGAAAATTCTTTGATTTTATATGATTTTAAATAGAAGAAAAAAGAAAAAGCCAAAAAATAGGTAAAAAAATAAAATAAACAACAGTACTGCCTAATATTTAAAGCAGGTACTGGTCTTTTTACTGTAACAGTTGTTGCAGCTTTGACATATTGACTCGCCTTTGCCGTTTGCCTTCCAGTCTGCCAAAAAGTCAGCTGTGCAACAAACGGTTTGGACATTGACATGAACTCAACATCAGTGTGGTTTAAGACATCATTCATTGAAGCCATATCCCTTAGGGATCCACCCAAAATGACCGGAATGTCAACCTCATCAATCAATTTGTCAACATATATCAAAAATGGATTTTTTTCAGCCCCATCATATAAATAGGATATTGTACGTGCAGTCAATTGAATACTGTCAGCACCGGCTTTTTCAAGTTCCTTTGCCACATTAAGGCTTTCTTCAGCAGTCATTCCGTCCTTTCTCACATCCCACGGATTGATACGTATACTTACATGGAAACCAGGCATGGTCTTTTTGATGACCTTGATGATTTCAGAAGCGATTCTTACACGGTTTTCAGTGTTTCCACCGTATTGGTCCTTTCTTTGATTGAAGTAAGGATTAATGAACCTTGTCAGGTAGAAATTGTTTCCCATATCAATTTGAATACCGTCAAAACCTGCAAATGAGAATTTTTTGGCAGCCATTATCACTTCCGCCTGGAGTTTCCTTATCCCTTCAAGAGTCAAGTCATTTGCTTCAGCCTTTTGGTTGTCACCGTCATCATAGTAAAAGAAAGCCAATTGACCTAAAACCGGAACATCATGGTTGTGGCAGATATCGGTTATCATCTTATAATCCTTAACGAATCCAACATAGTTCAGGCTTGATGAGTATGGAGCGAAACGGTCCTTATGATCCAATACAAACATTTCAGATATGATTAAACCGGTTCCTGAACTTGCAATCTTTTCATATCTGTCATAAATTGCAGGTGAGAGAAATCCTCCTTCCTCAGTTTCAGTTTCCCATGTTCCTGTTCTTACAATTCTACTGTTAAGTTTAAAATCTCCAAATTCCACTTCATCAAAAATATCCTTCATAATAATCGCCAAAATAATAAGTATATAAATTAATTAAGCCTTAAAAATATATAAATCAATAAGTAAGTTTAAAGTTACTAAAAAAATAGAAATAAGAGGTAATCTATTTGATTACCATTAAGCATCCTTCTTTTTTGATTTCATCACCAGGAGCTATAAATATCTCTTCAACAACACCGTCAACTTCGGATTGGATATTGTTTTCCATTTTCATAGCTTCTATAACGCAGATGACATCACCGGCACTGACTTCATCGCCAACCTCAACGTTGACCTTGATGATAGCACCTTGCATTTCAGACAGGATAACTCCTTCCTTATCCTTACAAGGGTCGTCGTCGCCCCCACCGGTTCCGATTTCGATTCCAGTAGGCAGGATTTTAACATTGAATATGTCTCCATCCACATCAACATTGTATTCGTTTGGAATCTTATCACTGATGACAACCTGACCGGCTTCAGATACAGGAGGACAAAGTTTTTCCTCTTCAGCTTCACCTTTAAGGAATTTTGGAGCGATTGGAGGATATAATGCATATGTTAAAGCATCTTCATCGGATTTTACAAATCCTGCCTCTTCACCTTCTGATTTGAATTTTTCAAATTCATCCTCAAGCAGGTCTGCTGGTCTGCAGGTGATTACTTCCTCATCACCGAGAATTTGTTTTGATATTTCAGGGTCAACAGGAGCTGGAGGTTTACCATACATTCCTTTCATGTATTCTTTAACCTCATTTGATACAGTTTTGTATCTTTCTCCACCTAAAACATTCATTACTGATTGAATACCAACAATCTGACTTGTTGGAGTTACGAGTGGCGGATATCCCATATCTTTTCTGACACGAGGCATCTCATCCAGCACATCATGGTATCTGCCCATTTCGTTTTGCTCTTTCAATTGTGAAATGAGGTTTGAAAGCATTCCACCAGGAATTTGGTACAGCAATACATTAGTGTCCACACTTTCTGAAATTGGGTCAATCAAACAGCCATATTTGGTTTTCAAATCATCAAAGTATTTTTTGATTGCTGTCAACAATTTCATGTCAAGTTTGGTGTCAAATTCTGTTCCCTGAAGTGCTGCAACCATACTTTCGGTTGGAGGCTGTGAAGTACCCCAGGCAAGAGGTGAGATGGCAGTATCCAAAATGTCCACACCAGCCTGACAGGCAGCATAATAACTGATTGGAGTCATTCCGCTGGTACAGTGGCAATGCAAATCTACAAGCAAATCAGTCTCTTCTTTCAATTTTGTTACCAAATTATAAGCGTCAGTTGGAGTGATTAAACCAGCCATGTCCTTAATAGCTACAGAATCACAATCAAGTGCTTCCAGATCTTTTGCAAGCTCTACAAAATTATCTAATGAGTGTACAGGACTTATTGTATAACTTATTGTTCCCTGTACATGAGCACCTTGATCTTTAGCTACTTTAATTGCTTTCTCCATATTCCTAATATCGTTTAAAGCATCGAATATTCTAAAAACGTCCACTCCGTTTTCATATGATTTTTCTACGAATTTTGTTACAATATCATCAGGATAGTGTTTGTAACCTACCAAATTCTGTCCCCTTAAAAGCATTTGGATAGGAGTGTGATTAAATTCAGCTTTGAGTTGTCTTAACCTTTCCCATGGATCTTCATTTAAATATCTTATACAGGTATCGAAAGTAGCTCCACCCCAAGCTTCAACAGAGAAATATCCAACTTTATCCATCACTTCAGCAATAGGAATCATGTCCCTAGTACGCATCCGAGTTGCAAGCAAGGATTGGTGAGCATCACGAAGAGCTGTTTCTGTAAATCTTACTTTTGCCATTAATTACACCTCTTTCTATTTTAATTTATTAAATAATCATAAATTATCCAACTATGATATTTGTTTTTTGTAATATATAAAAATTGGGTCAAAAATAGGAAATGAAAAAAAGTTAAAGAAAAAAAGTTAAAAAAAAGTAGAAATTGAAAAATTATCTTTCCAGTTCTCCGGAAATGAATTTTTCAACGTTTTGATATGCTTCATCGTCAGTGAATTGAATTGGAGGATGTTTCATGGTGTATGAGGAAATTGAAGTTAATTGTCCACCAATGCCTCTTTCTAAACCTATTTTACAACATCTTACAGCATCAATTACACATCCAGCAGAGTTTGGAGAGTCTTCCACACTTAATCTGAGTTCAATATTCATTGGAACGTCACCAAATGTGCGGCCTTCCATTCTAAGGAAACATAACTTGTTGTCATTTTGCCATGGGACATAATCACTAGGTCCAATGTGAATATCTCTGTCATCCATTCTTTCAGTTAATACGGATTGAACAGCTTCTGTTTTGGATTCCTTTTTGGAGTCCAGTCTTTCACGATTAAGCATGTTTAAGAAGTCAGTGTTACCACCAGTATTGATTTGATAGGTCTTGTCTAATTTAACTCCCCTATCCATGAATAAACTAGCTAGTGTTCTGTGTGTGATAGTAGCACCGATTTGAGCTTTAATATCGTCACCAACAATAGGAATTCCTTTTGCTTTGAATTTAGCATCCCATTCATCATCACTTACGATAAATACGGGCATACAGTTAACATATGCAACTCCTGCATCAAGAGCACATTGAGCATAGTATCTTGCTGCTTCTTCAGAACCTACAGGCAAGTAGTTTACTAATATTTCAGCACCGCTTTCCTTTAAGACGCTTACAACATCTACAGGTTCCTCGTCACTTACGACGAATGTGTATTCATCATCATATTTTGACATGTGTTCGGCCACACCGTCTAAAACGTGACCCATGCTTACTTTAACATCAGTCTTTGGAATGTCTTTCTGGAATATTGTTGTACAGTTTGGTTTTGCAAATATTGCTTCATCAATGGTTTTTCCAACTTTTCTTGCATCCACATCAAAAGCAGCTACAACTTCAATATCACTTGGAGTGTAACCTCCAATATCCCAATGCATTAATCCTATTGCATCTTCAGGATTTTTACCTTCATAATAATATATTCCTTGGATTAAAGAACTTGCACAATTCCCTAATCCTACAATCGCTATTTTTATTTTATCCAATATAAACACCAGCTAATAAATTAATAAAATTATACTTTAATAAATAAAATACTAATATTATGTTATCTAATATACTTTATATAATTATTGTTTTGCAGCAATTTAAATTAAAGTTATTTGAATTCAAAATTTTTTTAAGATAAACGATTGCATCATCGAAAGATATTTGCGTAATAGGTTCTATGTGAATCGTGTTTCAATGCACTCAGTATAAAAAAAAGTTATATGATTATTATTCCAAATATTATAATGATAACCTAAAATGTTGCGGAAAAAAATTTGAGGAAACAGTATGAATCCATATATTGAAATTTTAAGACCTGGAAATGCCCTTATGGGTGCAATAACAATCATTTTAGTTGCATTGATTGATAAAACTTTAAGCATACCAATAATTTTGGCAATGATGGCGGTATTTTTTGAAACCGCTGCCGGAAATGTTATAAATGATTATTTCGACTACAATATTGATCTGATAAACAAACCCGAAAGGCCGATTCCCTCAGGCAGAATTTCACTTGAAAACGGTGAAAAGTATGGATACCTTCTCTTTTTAGCCGGAACGGTATGCGGATTTTTAATTAGCTACATTACAAACAACTGGATCCCATTAGGCATTGTGCTTTTTGCAGACATCGTACTATACCTATATGCATACAGGCTAAAGTCAACCCCATTGGTTGGAAACCTTGCTGTCGGATTCATGACAGGTTTCGGATTCGTGTTCGGAGGATTCTGCATAAACAACCCAAACATCATAATGACCTCAATATTTTTGGGATTCTTTGCATTCGTCATGACAACCGCACGTGAAATAATAAAAGATATAGAGGATATTGAAGGAGACAAGGCAGACGGAGCAAAAACCTTACCTATAATGATTGGGACTAAAATCCCGGCACTGCTTGCAACAGTACTGATTTTGATTGACTGCGCATTATGTCCTTTATTATATTTTTACCATGTATTTGGAGTATTATATCTAGTCATAATAGCAGTTGCAGTAATTTTATTCCTATACAGCGCTGCAATAATTGTCAAATCACAGGATGAAAAAACTGCAGGAAAATCATCTAAATTTTTAAAGATCGGAATGCTTATCGCATTCGTTGCATTTGCTGTCGGTTCATTCTGATTTTAAAATATCTTTGAAAAAGTTTTATTATCAAAATAACAAATAATAGTATAATGTTAAAAGATTTTAATTTAAATAAAAAAGATTACTACTACTTGGCTATAGTTACAATATTCAGCATTGCACTAACCTGCAATTATATAATATTTAACTATAATTTTGGAATATACTGTTCGGACGTTTATGTGTATCTTCTAAATGCGATTTACTATTCCACAGGAGAAAACATACGTTCTACAGGAACAATCTACCTATCCCCGTTAGTCTGCTTTTTGACATCAATATTATTCAGATTGGGCCTTGTCGACAAGCTTGCGATATATATAGTGACAGGAGCAATCGCAATTTTCGGAAACATCGGGTTTTACATACTGCTTAAAAGATATTTCAATGAAATACTGAGCCTGACCGGATGCATAGTATATTCATCCTTATCACTTTATTTGACATGGTTTGCAAACGGTACTTTGGACATTCCTGCAGTGTCAATGATAATCTGGACTGCACTGCTTGCAATTATCGCAATCAAGGACAATCCCAAATTCTACAAATTTGCAATATTGTTTGCGGTTTTAGCAATATTTACAAGATATACAGTACTTCTTGTACTTCCGGCGATGCTTTTATATTACATTCATGAAAAAGGATTTAAATTAGAATCACAGGACTTAAAAGAAATTATAAAAGGAATTCTACTCGGACTGGTCATCGCAATTATTGTAATTGGAACTGTTTATACAATGGGAAGCGGACAGTTCGGTGCCAGTGGAGAGATATCCGGCGGAATCAGTGGAACATTGGGTTCACAAAAGGATCCTGCATACAATCCGGACGTAGCATATTATGTTTCAAATTTCGCCAATTTCATTTCAAACACAAATACAACAATGGAGGGAAATCCTACCCTTGAAAATGCCACACCACTATCCTGGGCAGTTATTGGAATCATAATACTTGGAATGGGATTGTGGATTTACAACAATAGAAGAGGATTTGAAAAAAAAGACCTTATTCCAATTGCATTCTTTATACTGGCGATTTTAAGCTTTACAAGAATAAGCTCAATAGTTACCACATTGCTGGTTCTAATCGGCATCTACTTTATGGGCCGCGAGAGTGAACATAAAACCGTTTATTTCATGCTGGCATGGATTTTTTCAAACATAATCTTCTACAGTTATTATCCAATAAAGGTAAACAGATACTTATTGCCAATATTTCCGGCAGTGATCTATTTCCTCTTGCTTTCAATAGATACAATAAATGAAAAAATCAAAATAAACAAAAACATCATCCCTCTGATATTGATAGCACTGTTCCTTATTCAGGCATTCACATTTACCATGACCTTTGAGAAAACCCACGAGTTCATGGCAATAGAGGATGTTTCAGATTATATCAAAGACAACAATCCTGATTATGAAAACATGAGCATTGGAGTGTTTAATGTAAGGGCATTCAACTGGTGGCTTGGGGAAAACCTTCTTCCAATATCAAGTACCGATGAAGCACTAATCGATTCCTGCAATGCAACGTACTACATCTCAAATAGAGTATTGGATAACGTTACCAACTATACTGAAATAAAAGAAATCGATAACATTCACATATATGAAAAAATTGTCTAAAATGAATATTATTAAAGTTATGTCCTCTTTTGTCAGCGAACATATACTCGACAAAAAAGGACAATTATAACCTTTTTTTGCGAATTTAATGAAAGTGAGTCACTCAAATATATAAAAACATTATAAAATAATGATAATTTATCTGAAGAGTTTGGACAAACCTGAAGACAATTAATAGAAAATGCCTGTACTTGTAACAAGGTTGAAAAGCAGATAGAGAGCATATACAAAAAATGCATCGATGATATTAGAAACATATATAACAAAAAAAAATTAAAAAATATAACATAAAAGCAATTTTAAGAGGATATTATGAAAGTTGTATGCTGTAAGAACTGTGGTGCAAAATACCAACTCGATGATGATGACGATATCACAACATTTGAGTGTTCTTCATGTGCAGGTGACTTAGAATATTTAGATGAATACTCTGATAATCAACCCAAAGCCGAATCAACATTTACTGACTCATTCAGGTATGACAATTCATATATTGTTCAATGTCAAGACTGTGGATTGAAATATAAAATCAAAAGTAGCGACAGCATACTTGATTATGAATGTGACAGTTGTGGAGGTTCTCTAAGATATTTGGATGACCAAATGAACAAAGAATTGGACAAATATCTTGAAGAAAGGCAAAAAGAGATTGAGACAATCAGACATGAATCTAAAGTTGGAAAACCAACATCTGAAGAATTAACAAATGAAGAACCAGATCGTTCTTTAAAATCATTTACGGACAAACTTGGAGACTTTTTTTCAGAAGAACATATGTTAAGAATTGCAGATGATGAAAAAAGAGAAGAAGAAGAACTTGAAGCAGAAGAAATTATTCCAAAAACTGCGAGAACCACAATTCCAGATGCGGTCTTATCCAAATTTGGAAAAGAATTTGCAATCCCAAAAACAAATGACTACAATGTATTGAAAAATTTCCTTAAAAACGAATTTTTCAAAAGCATGAAGGAATATTATCCGGATGATTCTAAATCAAAGAAATCTTCCGAAAGCATATTCGATAAGATAAGCATAACCGAACCGGATAATGGTGACATAATCCCTGAGAAAAATTCCATCAAAAATCCTGACCCTGGATTTGACCCAAGTGCCCTGGACACAAACAACATCATACTTGTTGTTGGTATAGCTATTTTCTTCATAAGTATTATTGAAATTCTTTTAATAAATAGTGGTATTGGAATTGTCACCATATTTATTGGAGTCATAATGCTTATCTTTGGACTTTACAAGACAAGAGATGTAAAAGAAACTGAAGAGAGAACAAGAATAATCAGAGAACACTTATTAACTCTCTCAGAAGAATACTATGTATTCTATAATTTAAAAACTCCTACATCCCATTCTGGTATCAACCACGTTGTTGTAGGTCCGACTGGAATCTATGCATTATTATCACAAAAATACAATCCAAAATTAAGATTGGAAGCTGAAAATGAAAACTTGAATATGATTGGTTCAGCTGAATTGGATGAAGATAAAATTGAAGAGATTCCTTATGACGGAAACAAAAGAAGATTTAGATACACTACCAAACAAGCTAAATTTTCACAGGACAATAAAATCAAACAAAAAGCACTTACTTTGGGTGAAGATTTAATTAACTTCTTGAATGATAATAATATCAAAAATTGCTTTGTTGAACCGCTAGTTGGTTTTATCAACAATGAAGTTGTTGTAATAAATATGCCTTTGACTGATGAAGACTTATTTATGGAAGAACTCTTGAATAAAATCAAAACTAGCACAATCAAATTAGATCAAGAAACCATCGACAAATGTGCTGTTTTACTCAGCAAATATTCTGCAGACTGTTCTGCAGAATTTTAATTTCTTTTTTTATAAACTGTTAGAATCATATAGACTAATGTTCTCAAAACACCAACATCACTCTAACATCTCAAAATTAAGTATGGAATCTTTCGCAATATCCACTTTTGCAGTTTTTCCAACTACATTTTCAATTTCTGACGGATAGATTCCTGTTCCAGGACGCTTGAAAGTCAAATCATCATAAGTGATAATTTCACCATTACCAATATCCCTGGCCGCAACAATAGACCTTCTTGCCTGACGCCTTGATGACGATTCACAGATTAATGGTTGCTTGTTGCGTTTACCGTTAATCCTTGATAAAAATTTAATATTGTCTTGGAATTTGACTACATCAACGGGATCCATTGCATGATAATGGTCATTGCCCTGTAAAGTCTTGTCAAGGGTGAAATGCTTTTCAAGTATTTTAGCACCGTAATTGTAGGCAGTTGTTAGTACTGCCATCTCCTTGTCTGGTTTTGTATGGTCAGAATAACCTATCTCATAATCCGGAAAGTTTTCAGCCAGATCCTTAATCATCAGCAAGTTGGCATCCTCATATGCTGTCGGATATGATAATACACAGTGCATTATTGCAATATCAACTGTTGAAACCTCCTCAATTGCATTTACAGCCTGTTTGATTTCATTTATAGTTGATGCTCCTGTTGAAAGAAGAATAGGTTTGTTTTTGCTTGCAATATGTTTGATAAATGGAATGTTAGTCAAATCAGATGATGAAATCTTGTAGACATCCATAAACTCATCCAGATAATCTGCAGATTCAAAATCAAAGGGAGTTGACATGAATGCAATTCCAACCTGCCGACAGTATTCAGCAAGTTCACGATATTCATCCACACCAAACTTGTCGAATTTTTTAAAAAACTCATATTGAGATGGTGTGGGCTCTTCTGAAAGGTCCCAATAGGCAGAAGAATTTTTTGATGCAATAGTATCTGCCTTATAAGACTGAAACTTAACAGCATCGACACCGCATTTCTTAGCCTCATCAATCATGAATTTGGCCGCATCCATATCTGACATGCCCTCCTTTTGAGCAATGTCATAAAAATTGACACCAATCTCAGCAATCAGATAAGGATATTTGTTAAAAATATTCATATTAAGTCCTCTTCAAGATAAACTTACGGTATTCTGCACGAATGATTGCCCAAATATTTTCAAAGCCGTTTTTTAAATCAATATCGAGCATTTTTTGGTTCATTTCTACCCTCAATTCAAAGTTATTTACCAAATTCACAAATGCGTCAATGATTTCCTGCATTCCAATTTCAGTCCCGAGCCCCAGGTTTATAAAACCGTTGTTTTCATTTGCAAAGACATGTGACATTTCCCTATCATTTTGACACATGCATATTGTTGGAACACCCAGTGAACAGACCTCATACATTGTTCTTCCGGCAGAAGTGAATATGATGTCTGCCTTAAACATGAATTCACTGATATCTGAGACATCCCTATAAATCTGAACGGATTGATTTGGTTCGTATTTCTCAATCAGCCTTTCCAAACCATCATATCCCAATCCCAATACCACATTGATTCTTCCTTCATAATTTGTGGATAAAATGGAATCGATTACCTTTTCTGTAAAATTATTAGGGTCAGTTCCTCCAAATGCAATCAGAACATTGTTTACTGCCTGAGTAATACTCTTTTGAGGCTGGAAGTAGAATTCATCCCTCAAGACATAATATTCATGGCCTGTAAATACCCTATCTTCACCGATTTCGTGTTCGTATAGTGCATCAAACACCACATCGGCAACTGCAGTGCCTGTTCCCAAATCCTCAAAGTTTACAACGAAAAATCCTTCATCCTTTAAAGATGTGACATACTCAGCGGTTGTGTCCAATATATCATTAATCACCAATTGTGGAGAATATTCCCTTAAAATATTTAATAAGTCATCTTCACCGTCATAAAGCTTAAAAGGATAATTGTAACTGTCAACAAGGTCAATTCCAAGTTGATGCTGTTCGTCAAGCAGGAACAGAACATCATGGAAAACAAGTTGGGATGCAATTGACAGACATCTGTACATATGTCCGGTTCCAATCTCATCATAAGCATTTACAACAATTGCAATCTTTTTCTTTTGAAGATATTTTTCTGCAATCCACCAATCCTCATAATTGTCAATGTCAACACTTTCTTGACGTGAAACTTCAATCAAATCAAGATTAGTTCCTAAACGTGAATCTTCATGTACGAATTGTCTGCGTGTTGCTAGGATTGCTCCTGTTTCTCTGAAATCCTTAGGTAAGTATTGCCTGTTTTTTCTTTCTATGTAATTCGGGAAGTATCTTTCATTTGCTTCATCATATCCCCAACTCAAACGCCTATCATCAACAACAGAAAGAACAGTATCTATAGCAAAATCTTCAAATTTCTCTATTGCAGCATCAAGAGTTGATGTTTTGAGTAACGGAGATGTTGGTTGAAGTGTGATTACAATATCATATTCATCAAAAGTCAATTTCTCTTTTTGAACCATTGCCTCATATACAACAGGGTCAAGAGATACATCATCGCCAGCCAACTCAGGAGAACGTCTGATGACACTTGCTCCGAACTTTTCTGACAACAATGCAATTTCAGAATCATCAGTAGAAACCACGACATCATCAACATAATCAGATGACTTTGCTATGTCAATGGAATAGGAGATTAAAGGTTTATGATCAAGCAAACGTATATTTTTACGAGGAATACCTTTTGAACCTCCTCTTGCAGGGATAACTACCAGAATTTTATTATTGTTAAACATGATTAATCCCATAAAATTTAATTAATACAATAATAATATATTTACAATATAATATTAAATCTTCGGTGCTAATATGACTATGAAAGAAATGTCAAAAAAAATTTTAGATAAAATCAATGAATTGGCCACCCCTGTAAAAATAATGCACGTGTGTGGCTCTCATGAACATACAATAATGGAAAACGGAATAAGAAGTTTGCTTCCAGAGGAAGTGGAAATCATTGCAGGACCGGGATGTCCTGTATGTGTCGTTCCATCACGTGAAATTGATGAGGCATTGGAACTTATCGATAAGGGAGTTACTATCACCACTTTCGGAGACATGTTAAGAGTACCGGGTTCAGAAAGATCCCTTGCAGATGCAAAAGCTGAAGGTGGAGATGTGAGAGTTGTATATGGAATCAACAGAGCAATAGAAATAGCTGAAAAGGTAGACAATGATGTTGCCTTCATCTCTGCAGGTTTTGAAACAACCGCCCCTACAACCGCAGCGGAACTTCTTGCAACACCTCCTGAAAATTTCTCAGTGCTTTCATGTCACAGACTGATTCCACCTGCAATCGACTTTTTAATCAACTCCGGTGAAACAAGCCTAAATGCTTTAATCCAACCTGG
Source organism: uncultured Methanobrevibacter sp. (assembly GCF_902788255.1). Classification (NCBI taxonomy): domain Archaea; kingdom Methanobacteriati; phylum Methanobacteriota; class Methanobacteria; order Methanobacteriales; family Methanobacteriaceae; genus Methanobrevibacter; species uncultured Methanobrevibacter sp. The sequence continues at coordinate 13,291 of NZ_CADAJR010000033.1, read as the reverse complement.
ACATGTATGTACAATCATCGGAACCAAACCATTCGAATACTTCTCAAAAGACTATGGTATCCCACAGGCAGTAGCGGGATTCAATCCATTAGACATTCTAATGTCAGTGTACATGATTTTAAGACAAATTCACAATGAAACACCAAAAATAGAAAACGAATACAAAAGGGCAGTTAGAGAAGAAGGAAATACCGTTGCAACAGACATGATCGAACAGGTGTTTGACGTTGAATCAAGGGAATGGAGAGGATTTCCAAAAATACCAAATTCCATTCTTGAAGTCAAAAAGGAATTCGCTGACTTCAACGCCCGTGAAAAATATGACATTGAAGTCAAGGATGTTACAGAAGCTCCTAAAGGATGCATCTGCGGACCTATTTTAAGAGGTCTTGCAAGACCTGAAGACTGCAAACTCTTCAGAAAGGCATGTAATCCTCTACACCCAATAGGAGCATGTATGGTAAGTAAGGAAGGAACATGTAACATTGCACACAGATACTCAAGGGGATAAAATGGCAATAAAAGCAATTGCAGTAGACATTGACGGAACAATAACTGACGAGAAAAGACAAATCTGCATATCAGCAATTGAAGCATTAAGAAAAGCCGAAGAAAAGGGAATTCCCACAATCATAGTGACTGGGAATGTCGTCAATTATGCATATGCCATAGAAGTGTCAATAGGATGCAGCGGAGGACTTGTAGCAGAAAACGGAGGAGTTGTCTTCAAGGAAGGTGAAAACAACAATGCAGTTGAAACAATGGTTGAAAGAGACTTTGTAACTTCAGCTGAAGACCACCTTAAAGAAAAGCTGGGCGAAGAGTTCAACAGACACGCATCCCATGACAACATGTACAGATTGACCGAAACAGTATTCTACAAGACCATTGACAAGAAAGTCATAGAAGATGCACTTAATGATTTCAAATACAAGGACAATCTTGAAATATATGACAGCGGCTTTGCACTCCACATTACCGACAAGCGTGTCAACAAGGGAACCTCACTAAGATACCTGTGTGAAAGAAACGGAATAAACATGGAAAATGTAATGGCCATCGGAGACAGTCAGAACGATGAGGATTTCCTAAAGGAAGTTGGCCACAAGATAGCAGTCGGCAATGCGGATGACAAATTAAAAGAAATAAGCACATACACCTGTGAAAATTTCTTTGGTGACGGAGTAAAAGAAGCTATTGAAAAATTTGTATTGTAGTGATAAGATGATATACGAAATTGCAGAAGATGTGAAAAAAACACTAGAAAACAAATGTGACGATTACGAGATTTATCTAGATGAAAACAAAACTATAGAACTGGATTCACGTAAAGATGAGCTCAATTTTGCAAAAGAAGAAATTGAATTGGGCATTGCAGTTAGAGTAATTAAAGACAACAGACAGGGTTTTGCTTTTACCTCAAATATGGACAAAGTGAGCGAAACCGCCCTTCAGGCCATTGAAAATACAAAACTGACCAAAACTGATGAAAATTATGCATTTGCAGAAGTTGAAACAGTTCCAGACGTTAAGAAAGTTTATGATAATAAATTCAAGGATTTGAGCCTTGATGAATCAGTTGAATTTCTAAAAGACACAATCAACATGGCCAATGACAGCGGATGTGAAGTGACAGGTTCAGGTTTCAGCGCTAGTGCCGGAAGATCCTTGATTGTGAATTCAAACGGAGTTTCAATAGAAGATAAGGGAACCGGATTTGGATTAGGACTGTCCGTAATTATCCAAAAGGAAGGCAAGATTGCAACAGCATACAATTCCCAATCCTCAAGATTCTTTGATATCGATGGTGAAAAACTGGCCAATGAAGTATGCAATCTGGCAAAAAGCTCACTTGACACAAAACCTGTAGAAACTGGAGATTACAGCGTAGTTCTCGATTATTATGCTGCAGTAGGGCTCATGAACACATTCATAAATGCATTCGATGGTGAAAACATCAGAAGAGGGAGATCCATACTGAAAGATAAAATCGGTCAGGAAATCGCAAACACCAACTTAACAATTACCGACAATCCCCTTCTTGAAAAGGGAATGCTGACCTGCAAATGTGACGGGGAAGGCAGTGCAAGTCAAAAAACCGACTTAATCAAAAACGGAAAATTGAACTCATTTATCTATGACATCTACACTGCAAACTGTGAAGGCGTAAAGACTACCTCAAACGGAATGAGAGGAACCTATCTCACAACACCTATGATTTCACCAACAAACCTTGAATTCAAGTTCGATGAAATGAAAGACCTCTCTGAAATTGACAACGGAGTTTTAACAACCAGTGTATTGGGAGCACATACCGCAAATCCAATCTCTGGGGACTTTTCAGTAGAAGCTAGCAATGCATTTAAAATAGAAAATGGTGAGTTGACAGATCCGATCAACAAGGCAATGATTTCAGGAAACATATTTGAAATCATGAAAAACGTTGAAGGTCTTAAATCCGAAATCAAACAATACGGTTCATTCATAATTCCAAAACTCTTAGTTCATAACTTAAGAGTGGTTGGTCAGTAAAAAAAAGAGATTTGAGAAAAATTAGATTTTTTTTAATTTTTCTCTATACCTATTAATGGTATCGTGTTTGAACTCAAGTTCCGAATACTCCTGATTAATCTCGTTATTTTCATCGAAAAATTTAATTTTATCATTGACCGCACGGTCAATTTCCTTGTCCAATCTTTGTAGTCGCTTGGTATAGGAATATTCTGTTTTTCTCATTTTTATATTGGATTTTCTAGAAAGCCTTTCAACTTCCTTTTCAATATCCACTTCTTTTTTAGCCATGATATCACCTACATTTCAATGATAGGCAACTGAATTTCTGTAATATATTCCTTTTCGTCATCACAGTTGTGGAAATTTTTAATGAGAACCTCTTTAGGTGAACCTATGATATCATAATGATTGGCCTGAGCCACTTCCACCAATTGAGCATAGGTATCCATGATATTGTCTGTAGGACCGTAATGCTTACCTGCCAATACCTTATTTTCAATCATGTCAACGACACGAATCCTGTCGGTTTCATCAGCATCATCTTTTATGGCAATGCTCACATCATAAACAACATCACCCTGGTTGACTTCATGTCTTGGTGAGAAATAAACGATGAAAGGTTCTCCTTCAGTTTCAATCTCTTCAGCATCAACCCAACCCATCAATATTGATAAAAATACTCCTAACTCTTCAATTGGAGTTTTACAATTAATTACTCCTAATTTTTGTTCTGGAATTACTTTTACTTCATAATCCATAATAACACCTACTTAAATTATAACCTTAATTGAATAAATAAACTTCTACTTCTTCGCCTTCGTCAACAAGTTCGACAAGTTTTGGAATTTTCACATAACCGTCTGCTGTAGACAGTGAGAATATAGCTCCTGAATCCTTGAATATAGGATGGACCTCGTCTCCTTCAACCCTAACAAGCTGATACTGCATCCTTCCAACCTGGGAATGGATTCTTTTTGTGATTTTTCCTTTGATGGTATCCAATTCAAAGTTCCTGTCAATACCTGCAAGCCTTGTTAGAGGTTCGGCTACAAATGCATTGAATATCATGAGTGCGGAAACAGGGTTTCCAGGAAGACCTATGACAATCTTGCCATCGATTACACCAACGATTGTCGGTTTACCTGGCTGAACTGAAATACCGTGAATGTAAACTTCACCAAGCTCATCGAGAACATGCTTTAAAACATCTCCAAGACCGGCTGAAGTTCCACCGGAGCAGAATAGCACATCAACTTCCTGAAGGGCACTTGTGATTTTTTCCTTGACCTCATCATAGTCATCATGCATTACCCCTAAAAATTTGGCATCTGCACCACAGGAAACTGCATCGTTTTTAATCATTCCGCCATTTACGTCATAGATTTTTCCATATTCAAGTTCTTCACCCTGAAGTGTGATTTCATTTCCGGATGAGAGTATACCAACACTCGGTTTTTTGTAAACTTCAATTGTTTCAAAACCCTGGGAGAGCAAAACACCGATCTTTCCAGGATTCAGGAAATCGCCCTTCTTAAGGATAAGGTTACCCTCTTCAATGTCGGAACCCTTTTTGGCAACATCCTGTGTAGGCACAGCAGTGGTTAATAAATTAACCTCACCGTCCATCTTTTCGGCATATTCAACCATTACCACAGCATCAGCGCCCTCAGGCATGGCCGCACCTGTACTGATTTCAATGCACTTACCCTTCTCGACCTTTTTATCGGTAGTTGCACCCGCTTCCAAAAAGTCAATTACCTCCAAAGTATTTGGTGACTCTTCGGATGCACCAAAGCTGTCTGATGAGAGAATGGCAAAACCATCCTTCAGTGTCTTGTCGAATGGAGGAAAATCCATTCTGGAATAGACATCCTCAAACAATATCCTGCCGTAAGCTTCGCCGACATCAATTTCTTCGCTTTGAGCTGTCAAGTTTTCATCAAATAATTTTTGAATAATATCAATAGCTTCATCACATTCTTTAATTTTTAAAAATTCAGTTCCCATTATACCACGTTTATAAAAAATACAATAAATTAATATATAATATATTGATATAAATATAAATAATTTAATCTTATGGAGAAAAATTGTATTATTATTTGGAGGAGAGTATTTGTCTAAACCTAATAACAACCAACAACAAGAATATAGAAGAGTAAGGACTCCTAAAAAAGGAGAAATACCTGGAATAGTCGAACAAATCATGGGACACGGAAAGTTAAAAGTTCGTTGTGCAGACGGAAATATTAGAATGACCAGAATCCCTGGAAAAATGAAAAAACGTATTTGGATTCGTGAAGGAGACGTCATTTTAGTAAAACCGTGGGATTTTCAATCTGACGAAAAGGCAGACGTCATTTGGAGATACACAAAAACCGAGTCCAACTGGCTTGAAAGAAAAGGCTACCTAAAAATGTAGTCTTACCTACTTATTTTTTTGATTTTAATGGATCCGAAAGTAGCTAAAGCAGACAAGAAACATGCAAAAATCCACTCAGAAAAAAGAAGAAAAGACAATTCTGAGAGAAAAACCGGAAACGAAATCTTCGACAAGATTACTTTAGAGACATTGTACAAGCTGGCTAACCAAGGATACATTGATATTTTAAATGGTGCAATAAGTACCGGAAAGGAAGCGAATGTGCTTACCGGCATCACCGATGATGAAAAATTCGTTGCAGTGAAAATCTACAGGATTGCAACATCTGATTTTAAAAAGATGGATTACTATCTCAAAGGAGATCCGAGATTTAACGTAAAAACCAAAAACAAAAGAAAAATCATATACTCCTGGGTTACAAAAGAGTTCAAGAACTTAACCAGACTCCATTCCGCAGGAGTGAATGTTCCCGAACCGATTACAAGTGCAAACAATGTTCTGTTAATCGAATTCATTGGAGACGAGGATGGAAACCCGGCACAGCCCGTTAAAAACCAGCCACCACAAAATCCCGATGACTTCTGGAATCAGCTATTGGTTCAACTTAAACTCTTTGTAAACGAAGCGAAACTGGTTCATGGGGATTTGTCAAATTACAACATACTGAATTTAGATGAAAAACCGGTCATAATAGACGTTTCACAGTCAGTGGTCCTTGACAACCCGATTTCAAAGGAACTGCTTGAAAGGGACATAAACACCCTCATTCGCGAATACACAAAACTTGGCGTGAAAACAAGTTTTGAAGAAGTATGGGAATATGTCAATCCTAAATTTTAGGCTCAATTATTATGAAAGATTTCATACACCGACATATAATAACAAACTAATTTTTTCAACCCCTAATCAAAACATTTAAACATTCCAAACTAGAAAAATATTAATAATTCTATTTAAAAGGTGATATTATGCCAGAAACAGATTATTTGAAAATACCTCAAAACAGAGTGGGGGCTTTAATCGGAAGCAATGGTAATGTTAAAAAATCCATTGAAAAAGCAACTGGAACCATCCTTGACATTGACAGCGATGAAGGTACAGTATATATCACACCTAGAGATGACATGGAAGACCCATTAGGAGTCTGGAATGCAAATCACATAGTAAAAGCGGTAGCACGAGGATTCAATCCGGAAGTTGCCCTCAAGCTAGTGAGTGATGATATTTATTTAGAAGTTATAAGTTTGCCATTATACATTGGAAAATCCAAAAAGGCCCTTGCAAGACACAAAGGTAGAATCATTGGAAAAGACGGAAAAACACGTGAAATAATCATGGAAATGGCTGAAGTTGATATGGCAATCTATGGAAAGACCGTTTCACTCATCGGTGAGATGGACAACATCATGGTTGCAAAGGAAGCCATTGAAATGATACTTAACGGATCAAGACACAAATCCGTCTACGGATTTTTGGAACATAAAAAAGAAGACTTGAAAATGAGAGAATTCAAGGATCTTGTCGGAATTGAAGACGATAAAATCGAATTCAAGGACGGCATAGACTTTGATGAGAATGATTTTTAGGAGTTATTACTCCTAAAACCTATTTTACTATTTTTTAATATTATTGATGAATATCATGGAAATAACATCTGTTTAAATAACTTATAAAAGCTTTACATATAAATCAGAGCAATTTTACAAAGCTAGAACAATTTTACAAGGTCAGACAACTTTTTTGTTATTTCAGATATCAAGACCCGATAAGCCACAATATTCTTATCAAAGAAATATTACCCAATTAATAGCCATTTAATTAAACTTTGCTATAAAAAAAATATTTTACCAGAAAACTTTTATATACTTTAACCAACATATATAGATAGCATAGTACAAATACTATATTCTTTACATGTTTTTAAATTATTATTTTACCACATATTTAAACAAGACAGATAGGGTAGGGTATGAATATTAGTTTTCAAATGCTCTCTCACTTCATTTAAATATAACCAACATAATACATTTAAACATATAATTTTAAAGGAGGAAAAATTTTGGCTCAAGAACAATTAGGACTTGATTGGGAAGAGGACTTTCAAAGGTTAACACCATCCCAATTCTTTAGAAAGAACAAGCAGATGTTAGGATTTACAGGTAAAATACGTTCCCTAACAATTGTTTTCCACGAATTGATTACAAACAGTTTTGATGCAGCTGAAGAATCCGGAATTCTGCCAGATATCGATATTGAATTAAAACGTGTCGATAAGGAACATTATATCCTAAGACATAAGGATAACGGTCCGGGAATTCCTGAAGACTATGTGATGCAGGTATACTGTATGATGTTTGCAGGATCAAAATTCAGAAACATCCAATCCAGAGGACAGCAAGGTTTAGGTTGTAGTGGATGTGTACTGCTTTCACAGATGACCACCGGTAAACCTGCCCGTGTAATTTCATGCTACAAAGACGGCGATGAAATTAAAGGGGTAAAAATGAAATTCCAGATGGATGTGGAAAACAACCGTGGAATTTTGATGGAAAGAGAAGACTATCCTGCTGAATCAACAGGAGTATGCATTGAACTGCAATTTAAAGACGTGTCATACTCTCTTGCAGAACAGGGTGCTTTCGAATACATCAGAAGAACCATGATTGGAAACCCTCATGCAAAAATCACATTCAGAGATCCATCAGGACACAAATATATATTTAAGAGGGCGGCAGATGTTGTTCCAGTACAACCAAAAGAAGTATTGCCACACCCTAAAGGAGTAAGCGCTGACGATTTAATGACCATGGCAAAAAATACCGATAGCAGAAGATACAAAAGTATGTTAACATCTTCAATGTCAAGAATGTCAGCTAAAAGAGTGGATGAAATTGCAGAAATGACTGGAATCGACATGAACAAACGTCCAAAAGATATGACATTCCCAGAAGCGGAAGCTATTGTGCACTGCTTCAAGAAAATGAAATTCATGGCACCACCAACCGACGGACTTATACCAATCGGATCAGAGCAAATCGAAAAGGGTATGAAGCAAATCCTAAAACCTGAATTCGTTACCACAATCACAAGAAAACCTGTTACCTATGCAGGTGGTGTATCATTCATTATCGAAGCGGGACTTGCATACGGTGGAGATTCCGGAAGAGTTGTTAATGAGAAAAGAAAATCTGAAATCATGAGATTTGCAAACAGAGTCCCATTAACATTCGATGCAGGAAGCTGTGCAATTACAGAAGCGCTCAAAAGTATTGACTGGAAACGTTACGGTCTTAAAGATATGGACAACACTCCTTTAACATTATTTGTTAACATTATTTCAACTCAGGTACCTTATCTTTCAACCGGTAAGCAAAGTGTATCCCCTGAACCTGAAATCGTGCACGAAATCAGACAGGCAACAATGAAATTAGCCCGCCAATTACAAAAACACTTAAGGGCTAAAAGAGCAGCTAAAGAAAAAGAACAACGTTCAAAAGTATTCGAAGAATACGTTCCAGTGATTATCGAAGAAGCTGCAAAACTTGGTGAAACCGGAGTTCCAGAATATCATGAAGTGCTTGCAAAGGTTACCAAAAGGGCTCTTGCAGAACTGCTTGGTGAAAAGGTTGAAGAAGACGAGGAAGAAGAAGAACTTGATGCAATCATCATGGAGGAAGTTGACGAGTACGGCCATGCAGTTGAAGAAGGTCAATCCGCATTAGACAACTTCGAAGAAGATGATGTAGAAGATGGTTTTGAAGATTAGGTGATTTAGATGAGTGAAACAAAAAACAGAGAATCACATAAAGAAGAAAGAAAACAGTACACTCTCAATAAGCTTAAAGGATTAGGTCAGGAAATTATTGAATCCATTGAAGAAAATAAAGTGCCAAGTGTTAAAGTCCCATCAAGAGGTACTGGAAACATCATTTACGATGAAGCTAAAAGGTACTATGTGCTTGGAGACAGATACGGAAGAAGATCCTTAGGTAATGTTAAACAAATCAGAAAATTGGGCCAAATGGTTTATGTAGGTAACTTCTGTAAGGATCTCGTAGCCCGTGAAAAAACAGCTACAATCAGGGAAATGTATTATGTATCCGAAGGTTGGGGAATAAGTTTCAAAACACAGCAGGAATCAAACATTGTTGGAGAGGACTTAGAAGTAACCTTAGGTACCACACGTGAAGAATTAGGTTTAATGCCAGAAGAAGACGGTGCATCAGTTTACGGAGACCTTACCTTAATAGACGAAGTAGAAGTCAATGCCGCCAAAATGGGAAAATCCGGTTACACTATCTCACCAACAATCGATCAGGTGGACTTCGTTGACCACAAAGTGGATAAAGTATTAGCTGTGGAAACCATGGGAATGTTCCACAGGTTGGTACAAGAGAATGCTCACAAAAGATTTAACTGTTTAATTGTTGGGCTTAAAGGACAGGCAGCTCGTGCTACAAGAAGATTCCTTAAAAGAGTGAACACCGAACTTGACTTACCAGTATACATCTGTAACGACGGAGACCCTTGGGGATTCCACATTGCACAGGTAATTATTTCCGGAAGTGCAAAGTTAGCTCACGTTAACTCAGACCTGGCAACTCCAGATGCTAAATTCATTGGAGTTACCGCATCAGACATCATCAACTATGATTTACCTACAGATAAATTAAAAGACGTTGATGTAATGAGACTTAAAGAGCTTTCAAAAGACCCAAGGTACAAAGGCGATTTCTGGCAAACTGAAATCAAGAAAATGCTTAAAATCGGTAAGAAAGCAGAACAGCAATCTTTCTCAAAATACGGTTTGGAATACGTAGTAGACGAATATTTCCCAGCCAAATTTGAAGAAATGGAAAATCAAGCATAGTCTTGATATTTTCCTCCTTTTTTTATTTTTTTAAATACAACCATACCAAGAATTCATTATATATCAAAGATAATGTTTATATACTATAAAATTAATATACCCCTATAGGTATAGGATGTGTTAAATATGAAAGAATGCATGGACAGTGAAAATCTACACAGAAGAATCAAAAAAATCATCGGCCAACTGAATGCAATTGACAGAATGATCGATGAAGACATACCTTGCGAACAGATATTAATGCAGATAAATGCATCAAAATCAGCATTGCATAAAGTAGGGCACATTATTGTTGAAGGCCATCTCGAACACTGTGTCAAACAGGCCATTGAAGAGAATGATGCCGATGAGGCAATAGGGGACATTTCATCAATTCTAGAATATTACTCCAGACTTTAATTTTTTTTAAAATAAGTTTATACCCTATTGGGTATACCTATACTGGGAGGTGTTAAAATGAACCTGACAAGGAACCAGAAAATTGATATTTTACTGATTGCACTATCAGCATTAAGCCTGATTTTAAGTTTCACATTATCTATCAATTACATTTCATGGATTGCAGTGGCATTATGCGGAATACCAATATTTAAAGAATGTATTGAAGGATTAATAACAGAATTTGATATCAAAGCAGATTTGCTCGTAACAATTGCAATCATCGCATCAGTGATCATTGGAGAGGTTTTTGCTGCGGGCGAAATTGCAACAATCATGGCAATTGGAGGATTTCTAGAAGAATATACCGTATCAAAGACTCAGGGAAGAATAGAGGAACTTGTCAAAATGACTCCTCGAGTTGCAACAAGAATTAAAAATGGAATTGAAGAGAAAATCCCTGTCGAAAAAGTGGAAATAGGAGACATACTGAAAGTGCTTCCAGGAGAAAGCATTCCAACAGATGGAACAATAATAGCCGGTGAAACCTCAATTGACCAATCCACATTAACCGGAGAATCCTTGCCAGTAGATAAAAAAGAAAATGACCAAGTATTCAGCGGAACAACAAACCTTTACGGATCGTTTTCAATGGAAACCACAAAAGTGAGTGAAGACAGTGCACTTCAAAGACTGATAAAATTGGTAGAATCCGCCTCTCCTGAAAACTCCAAAATAGTCAGACAGGCAGACAAATGGGCAACCCTGATTGTGGTAATCGCATTTACCGCCTCAATATTGACATACCTATTCACATTTGAAGTAATAAGATCAGTTACAATCCTGGTCGTATTCTGTCCGTGCGCACTGGTGCTTGCAACACCAACAGCAATAATGGCATCCATTGGAAACCTGACAAAACATGGAATTCTTGTTAAAGATGGGGAGTCCATAGAAGAGTTGTCCCGAATAGATGAGCTGGCATTCGACAAAACCGGAACATTGACATATGGTGTTCCCGAAGTGGTCGAGGTCATATCCGACAAACCTAAAGAGATGTTATATCTACTCACTTCCTTGGAATCCAAATCCGAACATCCACTTGCAAAAGCAATAGTCAAATATTATGACAGCAATGAATTAGCGGAAGTTAATGACTTCAAAATGCATATCGGGATGGGAGTTACCGGAACAGTGAACAACTTAAAAGTCATTGCAGGAAATAAAAAGCTATTGAAACAGGAAAACATTAGTTTAAAATATGATAAAGAACCTGAAAACAATGAAATTGAAATATTTGTGGCAAAAGAAGATGAAGTAATTGGAAAAGTTCTTTTAGCCGACACATTGCGTGAAAGCTCTAAAAGAACAATCAAACAGCTGAAACGTTTAAGAATCAGAACCACTTTACTCACAGGAGACAATGAAAAGACTGCCAAGGCAATAGCCGAGCAGGTGAAAGTCAGAAGAGTAAGGGCAAATTGCCTGCCCGAAGACAAAATGAACTATATAAAACAGGAACAAATTCTTGGAAACAAAATCGCAATGATTGGTGATGGGCTAAACGATGCCCCCTCACTTAAAAAGGCAAATGTCGGAATAGCAATGGGCAATATCGGAAGTGACGTGAGTGTCGAAGCCGCAAACATAGCCTTAATAAAGGACAACATAGAAGACATTCCCCATTTAATTGGAATTGCAAGAAAAACCATAAAGACAATAAACATAAGCATTGCATTTGCACTGATATTGAATGTCGTTGCAATGGCACTGGCAATTATGGGACTACTCGGACCAATTGCCGGAGCATTGGTTCACAATATCGGATCCGTGATAGTAATCATATATTCAACAACCTTAATTAACTACAAAATTTCAGATAAGGATTACATGAAAAGCAAAAAGTTAGGCATAACTAAAACTTTAAATAATCGAATGACATAAATATTTACATCAAAAAGGTGATTTATTATGGCTGAAAAAGAAATCAAAGTAGTGGGTATGCACTGCCCATCATGTGTAAAAGCTGTTGAATTATGTTTAGAGGATGTTGATGGAATTGATTCTGCAAAAGCAGATTTAGATTCCGGTGTAACAACAATTACAGTGTCCGGCGACGTAAGTGACGCAGACATTAATGATGCTGTCGAAGAGGCAGGTTTTAAAGTAGAATAAATCTACTTTATTTTCTTATTTTTTAAAAAAACTCTTTTAGAATTTCAGTTATTTTTTCAATATTTTTACCGACCAGCAGATTATGCCTGACATTATCAAAAACAACTAATTTGGAGTTTTGAATATTATCCTGCATCTCTTTTTGTTGCGAAACTAAAAATATTCCATCATGTTTTCCCGCTAAAACTAATGTTGGAGCGGCAATTTCACCCAATTTATCCTCAATATCAAATTTTCTTGTTGCATCAATAGCTTTTTTAATAGCTAAATTGTTTACAGAAGCTGACGCAACATCTTTTATTAAATCCAGTTCTTCCCTATTTTCCTCGATAATGTCCGGACACAATACCAACGGAAGGATGAAATCATAAAATTCTTCAAAACTTTCATCGATGGCTGTTGAAAATTTATCCAATACTTCATTTGAATGAGAATTGATGCAGGGAGCTGTTGACATCAAAACAAGAGATGAAACCATAGAAGGATATTTTACTGTAAAATCTAGTGAAATAGCTCCTCCTAAAGAAAATCCGACCAAATTTACCTTTTCAATACCCAATTCATCCAAAAGATTCTTTAAATCATCAGTTAACAAATCAATACTTATATCATCATCACCCAATTCAGACTTGCCATGACCTCTCAAATCATATCTGATAATATTATAATCATTTTTAAGACCTGCAACTAAAGGTTCCCAATAAATCAAGTTATCAGAAAGGCCATGAATAAAAACAATTGTTTCTCCATTTCCTTCAATGTTAAAATTCATTTTAACCATAATCATCACACCTTATATATTATACTCATTTTCCCATTTAAAACATTACTATAATCAGTTAATCAGAACAGAAAAATTAATCAATGCCGTCAATTTAAGAATTTCATTATAATACTTTAAATCAGTATTATGAAAATATTAAATTGTATTTTAGTGTACTATCCTTTAAGAATTTATCATTTTTAAAATT
>NZ_CADAJR010000032.1 GCF_902788255.1 uncultured Methanobrevibacter sp. | reverse complement strand
ATAGAACAAGGACTTTTAACAAGATTCATGCTAAAACTAAATCATTGGAACATAAAAAATGAAAAAGAAAAAAATCACACAAGTTTTTGAAAGAGCCAATTTTTATTAAAACTGTAAATATATATACTGTAAAATGAAATATAATAGTAGCTATACTTTTTTTTCTCGAAATATAGTTATCAATTTAAAGGGAGGTGAAAATGAAAAATGACGAGAAAAGCAATGATATTATTATTGTTCTTATTATTTTCAATGTTAACAGTTTCAGCCGTTAGTGCACATGAAATTAACCGGACCGGGGATATTTCGGCCATTGACAATGAAATCGAGATGGATTTAAAAGATGACATCTCAACAGGCGTTGATAATAGCCTGGAAGTTATTGCTTCAGGTGATAGTGAGGTATTAGCAGCTAATGATGACGATTCTGAAGTTATCTCTTCAACGGATGATGATGTATTGTCTGCAACGTTATCTCTCACTTCACTGCAAAATCTAATTGAGAATTCAGGAACTAACTACATTAGTTTGCAAAATGATTACAAGGCTGGAGCATATGACTATCAGGCTGTTTTACTTCATAATCGGGAGTCATTTGTCATTGAGGGAAATGGTCATACCATTGATTTTGGAAATAGACAATTAATGTTCATGGTTATCAACAATAATGTGAAAATTAACAATGTCACATTTATAAATTCAAATGATGTGGCACTTAGATGGCATGGTAGCAACGGTACATTAACCAATTGTAATTTATCCTCAAATACAGGTTATCCGGCTAGTGCTCTTCAATGGTATGTATATGGCGGTTTGATTGAAAATGTTACATTTACGGATAATACTGCAAAAATGATAGGAGCTGCAGCGATTGTAGGTTCAAATAATTTACTTAATAACGTAACATTCATCAATAATTCAGCTTCAATTTGCGGTGCTTTATATTTCGGTAATGGGGCTTCTTCCAACAAAATTGTTAACTCCACATTCATTGGAAATAAGGCTCCTGGTGGTTATGTTGATGAGTTGGTTCAAAATTCCATGAATGGAGGGTTTGCGGCCGCAGTTTACAATCAGGCTAATGGAACAATTGTTGAAAACACTGTCTTCAAAAATAATAACGCTTCTTTTAGTGGAGCGGGATTTTATTCAATTCAGTGTGAAAACGTATTGGTTAATAAGTGTTCATTTATCAATAATACAGCACGATATGCTGCCGGAACATTTGTATTGGGAGCTAATACATGTGTGAACAATTCCTATTATGAAAATAATTCAGCTTATGACGGCGGAGCTTTAATGCTTAGAGGAGAAAACATCGATATTTTAAATACTCAATTTAAGGATAATCATGCCCTCTATGGAGGTGGAGCAATTACTTCATCAACTCGGGATGCTGATTCCGTAATAGAGAACTGTACTTTCGAAAACAACAGTGCAGGAAATTATGGTGGTGCATTAAGTGTCTGGAACATGAAAGTTGTCAATTCAACATTCAATGACAATTCCGCATTATTCGGTGGGGCAATCTACACTGTCAATTCCACAGTTGCAGGTTCCAGATTCAACCGTAATGATGCAATTGACGGACAATCAATCTTTGCAATTGATGAAAGTGTCATTCAATCTGAGGTTGCTGAAAATGAAACAGTAAACAAGCATCACAAAAATATTGTTCAGGCTGCAGATGTTCAAAGGGAATTCTTCATCAACCTGACAAATGGCTATTGCGGATTCTGTGCTGAATACCATAACACACCTCCGATAACTTCAATACAAATTGATAATCTGACAATAATTCGTAATGCATTAAATCATAAGGATGTCAGCGAATACCTGAAGATACTTTTCTATGTATTCATTGACCATATTGGTGATGTTGAAAAATTGGGCATTCAACAGCTCGTTTGGGTATTTACAAACGGAGATTATGAAAACTCACAGGATGAAAGAATCGTCAGGACAATTGAATTATACAATTCAGGTTTCAGAGTGCCAAATACCAATGCTGAAAAGGTATTGAAAAACGGTACATTGATGGTTTATAATTTTGCATCAGTTGTCACACCGTCTGAGGAACAGAACATGTTTGTGTTCAAAATAGAGTACAGAAATGAAACCAACCAGACTGTTGAAAAGAATGTTTTAAACAAAACAATCGTTGTTGGTGATGAATTCTATTATGAAATCACAGTCAGAAATACCGGTACAGAACCGTTGACCAATGTATTTATCGAAGATGTTGATTTCACATCAAACATTCGATTCATAAGGGCAATTAATGGTACAGGTACATGGGAATTTAGGAATGATACAATTAAGGTATTCAAATTCGAATTCCAAAATCTCACCGATTCCGATTACAGAAACGTTTCATCAAGATGGGTTTTAACCACTCCTTTACTAAGAAACCAAAATGCAAGTATTATTCTGGTATTCAAGGCCTTATCCAATGGAACTGCAGTCAATAATGTGACAAGCGGTTTTAAAAACTTGGAAATGGCAAACGATACAAACAAGACCAGGATTTATATTGCAAATCTGACCGTTGAAAAGATCTCACTCACACCTGAAGCCAAGCTTGGCAATCACACAGAATTTGAGATTGTGGTTAAAAACACTGGTGAAGTTGGATTGAAGGATGTCTTTGTTGAGGAGTTTTCATATGATGGCTTAATCTATGACGGATGGCATGAAAACGAAGAGTGGACACATTCAGACTCCTCAGGAAAACACAGATGGTACTACAACGGAGAATTGCCTGCAGGTAAAGAAAGCAGATTTATTGTAATTTTCAACACAACTGCATACGGCAATTTCACCAATGTGGTTGTAGTCGGAAGCAATAAAACCGAGAATAAAACCGCAAACAATAATACAACAGTGTTGAAGCCTGGAATAGACATTGAAAAGGTTGCTATTAACAAAACAGTTAAGGTCGGTGAGCAGGTTACTTTTGAAATTGTTGTTCAAAACACCGGTGAGGTGGTTTTACATGAAGTAATCGTCAGGGAACTTGACTTTGAGGGACTGGTTTATGATCACTTCATGGATGAGTCAGGCTTCTGGAAAAAGAATGACGACCTGTCATGGACACTATCCAAACCATTGGCTGTCGGTGAAACTGAAGTATTTTATGTTGTATTCAACGCAACCAAACGTGGAAACTTTACAAATTACGCATCAGTGGATTCAAACGAGACAAACAACGACACTGATAATGACACTGTCGAGGTAATGGCATATAATTTAACAGTTTCTAAAAATACCTTAACAAAGAGGGTTCTTGTTGGAGATAATGTTGAATTTGAGATTATTGTTAAAAACACTGGTGACTTGCTATTGAAAGATGTTTTCGTTGTTGAAAGTAAGTATGATTCTGGACTAGAATATGTAAGGTATTATTCAGTTAAAGGTGACTGGAAATATTCTTATGACAGTGGAAAATCCTTGTTTAAATTAGATTCACTTGACGTAAATGAATCAGCTAGTTTCAGGGTTATATTTAAAGCAACTCAAGTTGGAAACATGTCCAATACTGTAGATGCAGGTTACAACAACACTACTGTTACCAATTCAACCAATGTGACAGAAATCTTTAATTTGACAAACAAAACCGATGATAAGGTCAACAGGACCGTTCCGCCAAAACACAATGAAACCATTGAAAAAAATAAGACTGACACAAGAAAGTCCAAAACCCCTAAAATCACAAAGGTACAAATTGATGGAAAGGCCACTGGTAATCCGTTGATTGCTTTGATTTTAGTTTTAATATTTTTACCTATAAGAAGATTTTACAATTAAAATCTTCTACTTTTTTTTAAAAAACCAATCATAAAATGAAAATTGTCAATTTATACACTTTTTTTAGAAATATTGTTCATATGAATATTTTTTTTGTTTAATTAATATACTTTTTTTGAAATGTAGTTTATTTTGGATAATTTTTTTGTTTACTTAATATACAGTTTTACATAAAAATATAAAATTTATATATGATATTATATAATATAATAATAACTAAATTTTTTCGTCTAAAATATAGTTAACAACTGTAAAGGGAGGTGAAAAATGATATGCTTGAAAAGACGACATTGCTTATATTTTCAATATTTCTACTTTTTATTTCAATAACGGCAGTCTGTGCCAATGATAATGCTACTTTTGATGAATTTTTATCTGCCGAGGGGGAAATGATTGATGATATTCGCTCGCCAATCGATGAAGAAATGTTATCTTCTGCTCCAGGATCATTCAATGAATTGTCCGAACTGGTTAATGGAACTGATACTGTTATAAATTTGGAAAAGGATTATAAGTATATTTCTGGCGATTCAGTGTCTAGTGGTGGAATTTCTATTGACAAGCCTATGATTATCAATGGTAATGGCCACACTATCAATGCGTCAAACTCTGTCAGGATATTTTTAGTAAATTCATCCAATATTGTATTCAACAACATTACCTTTATAAATGCCTACTCCCCAAATAGTGGGGGAGCATTTGGCATTAATAATTTTGATAACATTACCTTCAACGATTGTACATTCACCGACAATTATGCTGGTGGAAGTGGTGCAGCTATTTTCAGTACTGCTACCAACACCAATATCAATAACTGTACCTTTAAGAATAACTATGCGGGAAGTAATGCTGGTGCGGTTTATCTGTCCGGTGAGAATAGCAATATCAATGATTCCATATTCGAATCAAACACAGGTTCATATGGTGGAGCCGTGAGAATCAGCGGTGCATACTGTAGTGTAAACAATTCATCATTCAGTTCAAATAGGGCTAGAGCAAGTGGAGGTTCAATATATATTTCTGGATCAAATTGCATAATTTCCAATTCAAATTTCACTGATGAATATGCAAACTATGGGGGGTCCATGTTTATCACTGGTAATTACCCTAATATAATCAATTCAACATTTGAAAATTGTGAATCGAATTCATTTGCAGGAGCAGTCTATCTCTATGACGGTTATACTGCAAATATTGAGGATTCCACTTTCAAATCTAATAAAGCAGGAAGGTCAGCTGGTGCAATCTATGTTGACCATTCGTATACTACCATCAGGAATTCAACATTTGAAGACAATTATGCAAAGGGTGCTGCAGGTGCAATAGGAATATTCTATAATAATGTCAAAATCATTGATTCAACATTTAACTCCAATGAAGCTGTTTATCATGGTGGAGCGGTCTATGTTGATACCTACAGGGTTACTATTGACAATTCCACATTCACAAACAACTCCGCACCATCAGGTGGTGGAGTTTACATGGTTTATTATGATTCGACCACCACTTACAATTCTAACAATAACATCATTAATTCCAGATTCTATAACAATACCGCACGTTATGGTGGAGCGGCAGTTACCGCAACAGACCATGCAACAATATCTAAATCTGAGTTTATAAACAATACTGCAGGAAACTATGGTGGAGCTGTTGATTTGACTAACAGTAAAATAACAGATTCCACTTTAGAAAACAATAGTGCGATATTCGGAGGAGCATTGTATATCCATGATTCGGATGTTATCAATTCAACATTCACAAACAATCATGCCAGCATTGGAAATTCGATATACATCCTTAACCAATCAAATCTGGTCAATAATACTTTAGATGAAGTGGACATATTCATTTTCAATGATGATGACAACGGGTCAGTAATTGGTACAAGTGCAAGCAGCCATGATATTGAAAGTTTGATGCGGACCGATGAAGGATTTTTCGCATATTGTGCTGAAAGGTATAATTCAAGTCCGTATACTGGTGTGTATGACCACTCTATGGAAAAACTGAAAAATTCCATCAATCACGCTTCTGTTGGTGAGTATCTCAAAATCCTGATTTATCAATATGTTGACCATATGGAAGATTTGAGAAATCATAGGTTCCATGAGTATGTATGGGCATTTACTGATCGTGAGTACTGGAATTCAACAGATCCTATTGTAAAAAAGGTCATTGAGATTTACAATTCAGGATTCAGGGTTCCAACCGAAAACGGATGTAAGGTATTGGCCAACGGTACTTTGATGTATTTCAACTTTTCATCATTGATTACTCCGTCAGGTCAGCAGAACCTGTTCCTGTTCAAATTCTGGCATGGCAGTGAAATCAATGAAACCCTGGACAAGGAAGTTTTGAATAAAACAGCTATTGTCGGGGATAACATTGAATACAGGATTGTAATAAACAATAAGGGATCACAAACAGTTTACGATAACTTCGTTGAGGATAAGGATTATTCCAATGGTCTGGTCTATATCGATTGGAGGCCTGAAAAGGGTGACTGGTATTATGATAATCTTACCGGTCAGTTCAGACTGCCAATCTTGCATGCTCACGAATCAGCTTCAATCATCCTGATATTTAAGGTTCTTGTCAATGGAACATTATACAATAATGCAACTTCAGGTGTTGGAAATGTCAACGTGACAAACTCCTCTGATGAAATAAGGGTATACAATCCTAATTTCACAGTTGAAAAAATATCTCTGACTCCAAAAGTTGAATTGGGCAATCAAACCAGATTTGAAATTGTAGTGACAAATAATGGGGATGTTGAATTAACTGACGTGAATGTTACAGAACTTTCCTATGAAGGGCTGATTTATGACCATGCCGAAGAGGCAGGTGAATGGGATGAAACAATCGTCAATGGAAAACATGTGTGGAAACTGAAGCACACTCTGCCTGTTGATGAGGTCGTTGGATTTATTGTAGTCTTCAATACTACAGATTACGGCAATTTCACAAATGTGGTTGTGGTTTCATCTAATCAGACAGACAATAAGACCGGAAACAATACAACAAAGGTCTTGAAACCTGGACTGACCGTCCTGAAAAATGCTTTAACTCCAAGTGTTATTGTGGGCAATCAAACCAGATTTGAAATCGTTGTTATAAATACCGGCGAGGTCGATTTGGATGATGTCTGCGTAATTGAGGAAAAATATGACGGTTTGATATATGACTCTGCAATTACAGGCGATAAATGGATCCATAGCATGGTTGACGGAAAACACATGTGGAAGTTGAACATGGTTTTAAAGCCAAATGAAGAGGAATACTTCTTTGTAATATTTAATACCACTCGTGTAGGTAATTTCACAAACTTTGTGGTGGCCAGTTCTAATAAGACTGGAAATACAACAGGAAACAATACTACTGATGTAAACACAACTGTAAATGGGACTGGAAACAATACAAACTTCACAGTTCAAAAGATTACCATAGACACCGAAGTGATTCTCGGTCAGCTGGTGGAATTCCAGATCATTGTTAAAAATACTGGAGATTCGATCATTCATAATCTAACAATCCATGAAACAAAATATGAAGGTTTGACATATCATCATTATGTTGATCATTTTGATTTCTGGAAATTCAACCCGGATGAGATGTCATGGACATTGAAGGATGATTTTTTACCTGGTGAAATACTTGGAATTCACGTATTCTTCAATACCACCGCTTTGGGCAGATTCACCAATCATGTTGTTGTGTCATCTAATGAAACCGAAAATAAGACTGGAAACAACACTACCAATGTTTTAAAGCCTGGAATAAACATCGAAAAAATAGCAATCAATAAAACCGTCGTTGTAGGCCAACAGGTTTTATTCGAGATTGTTGTTCGAAATACTGGTGATGAAACTTTAAGTAACGTGACTGTTCGCGAAATTTCTTACGACGGTTTGATTTTTGACCACATGCAGGATTATGAGAATTTATGGATAGATAATGGGGATTTAAGCTGGACTTTGAAAACCGAACTTGTTAAAGGACAGGTTGAAAGCCTATTCCTTATATTCAATACAACCAAACGTGGAAATTTCACTAATGTTGCCGCTGTCAGTTCAAACGACACAGATAACCATACAGACAAAGACACAGTTAAAGTGTTAGAGTATGATTTGTCCGTCTTAAAAAACACAATAACCAAGAAGGTTGTAGTTGGTGAAAAAGTAGAATTTGAGATTATTGTAACAAATACCGGTGATTTCGATTTGGAAAATGTATTTGTGCGTGAAAGTAAGTATGATTCTGGACTTGAATACTTGAGATATTATTCAGTTGATGGTGACTGGAAATTTTCTTTAGATGGAGGCAAACCATTGTTTAGGTTAAATTTACTAAAGATTGGTGAGTCTGCAAGTTTCAGGGTAATATTTAAAGCTTTATCCGCAGGCAATTTTTCAAATACCGTTGAAGCGGGTTTCAACAATACTACTGTTGCAAATTCAACAAATACAACTGAGGTGGTAGATAAGGTTGAAAATATAACCGAAGGTGAACCGACTTGTAAAAACATGACTTTTCCTACACCTGTTTCAGAGTATGAATTTAGTGAGGTTAGGTTAAAGGTACAAATTGATGAGGAAGCTACAGGTAATCCGTTAATTATGTTGCTTTTATCATTGATTGTTATCCCGATTAGAAGATTTGTTAGATAAATCTTCTATTTTTTTTATTTTTTTTAAATTATATTCTATTTTTTTTAAAAATTATTAGTTTGTATAATTTTTTTTGAAATAATATTCTATTTTATTCGTAATTTTAAAATTTTTATATAAAATTGTAAACTTTATATATTAGGTGTATTATAAATATGCTTAACTATCTTTTAATTAAGTAATAGTTGTTCATTCATTTAAAGGGAGGTGAAAGGAATAAAGAAAAGGCTCGTGATTATTCTTTCAATCATGTTAATAGGCATTATCTGCATTACTGCAGTAAATGCACATGAGAATTTAACGAGCGATGATGATTTACAGATTCCCGAGGACTCTATTGTTTTGAAATCCACACAGGATGAGGAAATTTTATCAGAGGGGGAAACAGGCACATTCAAAGAATTGGCACAGCTGATACAGTCCAGCAGCGGTGAACTGACTTTGGACAAGGACTACAAGTACAGTTCAGGCGACAGTTCCTATAGTAGCGGAATTCCTATTAATAAACAATTGACAATTAATGGTAATGGCCACACTATTGATGGATCAAATTCTGCCAGGATATTCAGTGTCAGCGGAAGTAATGTTGTTTTAAGAAACATCACATTTACCCATGCGCCAATTTACTATGACGGTAGTGTCGTTAATTCTAACGGCTACAATTTAAATATTGATAATTGTACTTTTAAGGATAACAATGCTCAATATGGGCTTATTTTAACCAGCGGCTATTATTTTTCCCTGACCAATTCACAATTCCTTAACAATAGGGCTTATGGTGCAACAACATTATATTGTATATCACCTTATTCCACAATCGACAACTGTACATTTACCGGAAACACTGCCACATACGAATCAGGTGGGGCCGTATACATGTACGGAGGATCAAGCACAATCAAAAACAGTGTTTTTACAAACAACACTGCAAAAACAACAGGTGGACATCGTGGTGGTGGAGCATTATATATCTATGGGAATTATGTAACTGTAGACAATTGTGAATTCTACAATAACAGTCAAACCGGAAACACTGGAGGAGCGCTCTACTGGGGTGGTCAATACGGTACTTTAAAAAATAATAAATTCATTAACAATACTAACTATGTGACTGACGGTGGTGCAGTAACAGTTTTAGGATTTTACAATACATTATATAATAATTATTATGAATCCAACTCCGCATTAGGACGTGGAGGCGGATTATACTTCAACAATGTTGGAGGAACCATATATAATGAAACCTTCGTGAACAATCATGCATACACCGGAGGAGGCGCGTTTTTAGGTTATGATTACTTTGAAAGTACTGATATGGATAATTCACAGGGGACAATGACCAATTCCAGGTTTATCAACAACACTGCCGTTTATGGTGGTGGAGGATTTGATGCCATTTCAAGATTTGTAGTTAGAGACACTGCTTTAATCAACAACACTGCTCAAAATTATGGTGGTGGAGCAAGTGTGGCTCACTCAAAATTGGAAAACCTTACATTTGAAGGAAACAAGGCAACATTTGGTGGAGGATTATTCATCTTCCAGACACGGGTTTCAAATTCCAGTTTCACCAACAACAACGCAACATACGGTAATTCAGTATATGTGATTACTGAATCCTGGCTGATAAACAATACCTATGATGATGAGGATTTCTATCTAAAGGAAAAGGCGGTAAACGGAACAGTCATTGGATCACATGAAATCCGTCACATGCTTCAGACTGCTGAGGGATACTTCGGATTTTGTAGTGAAGCCTACAACAGCAAACCCTACTCAGGTGAATATGACCATTCTATGGAACTTCTCAAGAATGCATTAACCGGTGAACCTGTCTCAGATTATTTGAAGATTCTGATTTATCAATTCGTTGATCATATTGAAGACTTGAGGCGTACAGGTTTCCATAATTACGTATGGGAATTCACTGACAGGGATTTCAGAAGCTCTGAAGACCCGATTGTCAGGCATGTAATCGAGTTGTATGATTCAGGATTCAGGGTTCCGACAGTAAATGCGTGTAAGGTTTTGGCTAACGGTACATTGATGTATATTAATTATTCGTCAATTATAACTCCGTCCTCACAGCAGAATTTGTTCCTATTCAAATTTGCCCATGGGGATGAGATTAATGAAACCCTGACAAAGGAGGCTTTAAATAAGACCGCTTTTGTTGGTGACGATGTTGACTACCGCATTGTGGTTTCCAATAAGGGCACATCCCCAATCTATGACTTGTGGGTTGAGGATAAGGACTACTCCAAAGGTCTTGTTTATGAGACCTGACGGTCCGAGAACGGAAACTGGACATATGACAACAAAACAGGCCATTGGAAATTGGCCGTTCTGGAAGCGGGAAAATCCGCATCAGTCATATTGACCTTCAAGGTGATGGTTAACGGAACATTGAGGAATAATGCTACATCAGGTGTAGGTGATAAAAACATTACTGTCGACAATGACACAATAGTTACTTACTATTCCAATTTCACTGTGGAAAAGATTGCTTTAAACAAGACTGTCGAAAAGGGCGAGTCAGTAGAGTTTGAAATAGTTATCAGAAATACTGGAGAAATTGCCTTAAACGAATTGTTTGTTGAGGAGCATCCGATGGAAGGGCTTGTTTACCTGACATGGTATGAACAACCGGAGTGGAGTCATTCTATAGTAAATAATAAGCACAGGTGGACATTTAAAGGAAGTTTGCCGGTTGGGGAGCTAACAGGATTTATTGTGGTTTACAATACGACAATGTACGGCAACCTGACCAATGTTGTTGTGGTTGGAAGCAATGAAACCGACAACAAAACAGGCAATAACACTACAAAAGTCCTGAAACCTGATTTCGTTGTCAAAAAGAATGTTTTGACACCATATGTTATTGTAGGCAATCAGACCAAGTTTGAGATAATCGTTAAAAATACTGGTGAAGTTGATTTGGCGGATATTGTTGTGATTGAGGATGAGTATTACGGTTTAACTTATGACCATGCCGATACCGGGGATTTATGGGTTTACTCTCCTGTTGGGGGCAAACATGCCTGGAGATTGAATTCAGTTCTAACACCTGGAAGCGACGAATACCTCTTCGTTTACTTCAATACCACAATGGTGGGTAATTTCACCAATTATGTGGTTGCCACATCAAACAAGACTGACAATAAAACCGGCAACAATACAACAGTTGTTAATAAAACCGTTCCGGAAGAAGGCAATAATTCCAATTTCACAGTTCAAAAAATCACTATTGATAAAACTGTGGTTCTGGGAGATCTTGTCGAATTCCAGATTATTGTTAAAAACACCGGAAATGCAACAATACATAATCTGACCATATATGAAAGCGAATATGAAGGTTTGATATATAATTCGTATGTCGACCATTTCAATATATGGCAGTTCAATCCTGATGAGTTGTCCTGGAGACTGAAAGACGATTTCGCACCTGGTGAGGAGTTGGGAATCCACGTGATTTTCAACACCACTCGTGTTGGAACATTCACCAATTGTGTGGTTGTCACATCCAATCAGACTGATAATAAAACCGGTAATAATACCACAAAGGTTTTAAAACCGGGAATTCACATGGATAAGGTTGCATTAAACAAGACGGTCAATGCCGGTGAGCAGGTTACCTTTGAAATAGTCGTTCACAATACCGGTGAGGAAACTTTGTCTAATGTCACAGTCAGAGAATTGGACTATGAAGGTTTGGTGTATGATCATTTCATTGATTATACAGGTTTCTGGTTGAAAAATTCAGATTTGTCATGGACATTGAATAGGGATTTGGTTGTTGGGGAATATGAGAGTTTGTTTATCGTGTTCAAAACTACCAAAAGAGGAAACTTCACAAATGTGGCATTTGTTGGAAACAATGAAACCAATGACACAGACAATGACACTGTTCATGTTCGTGATTGCAGCTTGACTGTATCAAAGATTACCATAAATAAAGTGGTGAAAGTTGGAGATAAGGTTGAATTTGAAATTGTCGTAACCAACAACGGTGATTTTGATTTGGAAAATGTATTTGTACGTGAAAGTAAGTATGATTCCGGACTTGATTATGTAAGGTATTATTCAGTTGATGGCAACTGGAAATATTCTTATGATGCAGGTAAACCATTATTTACCTTAGATTCACTCAAGATTGGTGAATCTGCAAGCTTCCGAGTTATATTTAAGGTTTTAAGCGCAGGTAATTTTTCAAACACTGTTGAAGCGGGTTATAATAATACTACCGTTGCAAATTCAACAAACACGACTGAAGGCGTAAATAAAACCGTTCCAAAGAATGATACAAACAAGAAGAATGAAACTCCGGATAAACCGAAAAAACCGGAAGTTCCGATTGAAAAGAATAATCTAAAAACACATATTGATAAAATGGCTACTGGTAATCCATTATTGGTTTTACTTTTAGCATTGATATTGATTCCATTGAGAAGATTTAAAAAATAATCTTCTTCTTTTTTACTTTTTTTGCATAAATTTCTCGACGAATCTATCTGTACTATATGAAATAGTTGAGTTACTTACAAAACTACTTTTATTTTAAAATAACTCCTGATTAAATTGATTGAACTCAGTAAAAAATTAATTTAATAAACTGTTTCTTTCATTATAATGGCTTTGATTTTTGAAAAATAAATGGGGGTAAAATATCAGCATGCATATTTTACCATCAGGTCGAATAGATCTTTTGCCCAGTCGGTTGAGTCCTGTTTTGTTATGTTTTCTGGGATTTCATATACGAATGTAGGATAACCCGCTTGAGCTATTGGTTTTGATACCAAAACAGCTGATGTTGATTTGTATGATTCGTTACCTGTTCTTGGATAGTATCCAAAGTCACTTGTCTTGTTGATTTTTTTAGCAATCTTCACTGATGCGTTGTCCATTTCAGGTGTGGCAAGGTAGAATCCTTCACCATACCAGTCCACATGTGAATGGCTGATTATTACGCAGTCTGCATCTGATCTGGTTACATCCGGATTTACAAAGTCATGGACTAGACTTTCACCGTTTGCCCTTCCCTTTTCATAATTGTTGGGATTTTTGGTTACATTGACCTGATAATGTATGATTTTAACGTCATCATGTTCTGAAGCATATTCTTTTGCGGCTTTAATCTCGGGATCGATTGAAAGCTTTTCCCTTGGATGGATTCCTGTAATCAGAGCGATGGAATTGTTGAGACTTTCATTTCCGTAAATGATTTTTTCAACGCTACCAAGACTGTTGTTTCCAAGTACTCTGTATGGTGCATGTTCCATTTGGTATTGTTCAAATAGCATTGCACCACCTAGACCCAATAAAAGCACAACAATAAGGATAATCTTTGTTTTTTTATTCAAATTTTCACCTTATCTAATGTTTTACATTTTTTATAAAATACTTTTTTTGGTGAAATTAAGATTTTTGTGCATATATTGAGATTAATTTGTAGAATAAGGCCAGATTCCTCTAACCTCATTCGCCAATTTCAAATTTTCTCGTCTACTAAGATAGTTTTTCACATAATTTATTGTAAAGAAACGGGGAAGATTCTCTACACTATGCCATTAGTTCTCAAAGTATATATTATTTTTCTTACAAATGAGCTCAATTTGACAAGTTAAAAACAATTTGGAATTGTAAAATAGTTAATTTTATATATTATGTTTTTTTCACTGCAATTTTTCAAAACTGGAGCAATTATTTGCCCTAACTTTTAAATAGCTAATTCCTAATGGAATTCATCATGTTCAATTGCAAGTCTGAATCAATTTTGCCAGTTGAATAATCTCACTTATTTCAATTTAAAAATATAAAATTTTCAATTTTAAGCTATTATTGGGATACTTTTAAATATATTGTTAAAGATATTTATTAATACTTAAATCTTTTTAAGTGAAAAATCCAAAGAAGTGAAAAAAATATGACAAACGAAGATTTTGCAAAAAAAATTAAAGATATTAGAGCTAGACAAGACATGTCTATAGAAGAACTTGCTGAAAGAAGTGGAGTAAAACTTGAAGTTTTACAGGCTATGGAAAACGGAGAAGTCATTCCGTCACTCACACCATTAACCAAAATGGCCAGGGCATTAGGTGTACGTTTAGGAACATTCCTTGATGACACTCCTGAACTTGGTCCTGTTGTTACCCGTGGAGGCAAAACCGAAAACTCACTGTACTTCTCAGGAAGGGAAGATGTTACAAACGCAACAAACCTTGAGTTCCACTCATTAGGAGCAGGTAAGATAGACAGAAACATTGACCCGTTCATGATTGACATCGATTATGAGGAAGGGGAAAAGGAACTGTCCTCACACGAAGGTGAAGAGTTCATTTACGTACTTGAAGGTGAAGTAGAATTAATCTATGGAAAGGACACCTTTACAATCGGTGAAGGCGACACAATCTTTTACGACTCTGTAGTACCGCACCATCTTCACGCAAGCGGTGAGAAAAAGGCTAAAATACTCGCTGTATTATACACACCATACTAAGGGGAGATTGAAATGAATAAAATAACTTTCAAGCCAAAAATTGACAGATATTTCACAGCCTCTTTGGATTTGCACTTGAAAACATTGCAATTGGAATTGCATTAATGATTTGTATTTTGGTTAGTTATTTTATTAAGAAATTGAGGTGAAAATATGAGCGAATTATTTACAGAATTATCATTAGGTAAATTTTTTGAATCAATGGTTGAAAAACAGCCTGATCATGAATTTATCGTTTATCCAGACAGAAACTTAAGATTTACATATAAAGAATTTGATGAAAGAGTTGACAATCTAGCAAAAGGAATGCTGGCTATCGGAATTGAAAAGGGTGACCATGTAGGTATATGGGCAAAAAATGTTCCTGAATGGTTAACATACATGTTTGCAACAGCAAAAATCGGTGCAACAATAGTTACAGTCAACACCGCATACCAGTCACATGAACTGGAATATGTGCTTAAACAGTCAGACATGAAGGCGCTGGCCATGACTGACGGATTCAGGGATACAAGCTATTTTGATATTATCAATGAACTTGTTCCTGAACTTAAAAGTTGTGCAAGAGGCCATCTTGTTGCTGAAAAATTCCCACATCTGAAGTTCATTTTCCATGTAGGCCAGGAAAAGCACAGGGGAATGTTCAACACCAATGAGCTATTGCTTTTAGGTATGAACTACGATGATGAGGAGTACCAGAAAATCAAGGACTCCGTAACACAGTATGACGTAATCAACATGCAGTACACATCAGGAACCGAAGGATTCCCTAAAGGGGTCATGCTCACTAGCCGTAATATCGTAAATGACGGTTACTACATTGGAGAAAATATGTATTACACTCCTGAGGACAGGTTACTTCTCCAGGTACCTTTATTCCATTGTTTCGGTACAGTACTTGGTGTTATGGCAGTAATCACTCACGGGTCAACCATGGTTGTTTTAGAGGAATACGATCCTCTTTTAGCAATATCCTCAATCCAAAAGGAAAAATGTACCTCAATCTACGGTGTGCCGACAATGTTTATCGGTATGATGAACCATCCGATGTTTGACATGTTTGACATGAGCTCCCTTCGTACAGGAATCATGGCGGGTTCCACCTGTCCTGTCGAGACCATGAAGGATGCGATTGAGAAAATGAACATGAAAGGAATCACCAGTGTATACGGACTTACTGAAGCGGCACCTGGTTTCACACAAACTAACGCAAAGGACTCATTCGAGAAAAAAATCAACACTGTCGGACGTAAGTTCCCAAATATTGAAGTTAAAATCGTTGATCCTGAAACCGGTGAGGAGTTAGGTCCTGGTGAGAAGGGTGAGATAATGTGCAGAGGTTTCAACGTCATGAAAGGATATTATAACATGCCTGAAAAGACCGCTGAGACAATCGAGCCTGACGGATGGCTACATTCAGGAGACCTTGCAACAGTGGATGAGGACGGATACTATTCCATTGTGGGCCGTATCAAGGATATGATTATCCGTGGTGGAGAAAACATCTATCCACGTGAAATTGAGGAATTCCTATTTACTCACGATTGTGTACAGGATGTGCAGGTTGCAGGTATTCCTGACGAGAAATACGGTGAAATCGTAGGGGCATTCATCATCAAGGAGGAAGGATTTGATGATGTAACCGAAGCTGACATCCGTGACTTCTGTATAGGATCCATTGCAAGATATAAGGTGCCTAAATACGTATTCTTTGTTGATGAGTTCCCACTTACAACCAGTGGAAAAATCCAAAAATACAAATTAGGCGATTTAGGTCTTGAACTTTTAGAAGAAAGACGTAAAAACGGAGAATTATAGATTCTCCCATATTATTTTTTTATAAGTTGAAAACAATTTTGTTTTGGACTTGAAATCTTATTTTGGTAATTTTAAGAAAGTTTTATATATTATGGAGTTCATAATAAGTCATGTTGGGAAATTCTATCTCAACAGGTTGATATTATGAACGAAGAGAAAAATTTTGATGAAAAGTTTGACAAACTTGGAGAGTATTACGATATCAATTCTCCTAATGAGATTAGGAAACAAATCAAAAAGAATGAGAATATCTTTGTTCTTTTGGATAAGATTAAACCTTGTCTTGAAGACACTTTTCGAGGTGCAGAATTTTCCCTTCAAATGAATTTTGAACCTGAAATGGATGATAGATTCATTATTTTGAGGATTAGCGTCAGTAAAGAACGGTTTAACAACGGTATTGGTGATGAAATAAGAGCTTTTGAGTTGAAGATTTGGAATTTGGAAAGAAAGCTCAACGCTCTTCGAGAAATATTAATTATGCCGGGGATTCTAAATGTTTGATTTTGCAAAAGTCAGTATCGTTGCAGACCATTTGGCACTAATGGATGGTGAAGAATTCAATAGGTCTGCTATAAGCAGATATTATTATTCGTTATTTGGCAGTCTCAGACTTTATTTGATTTTAATTCTTGGAGAAACAAGTTTTGCATGGGGTAGTGATGTTCACAGGAGAATTTGTGACAGATTAAAATATTCAGATGACCCTACTGAGCACTCTCTTGGTAAAACATTGGATAAGTTAAGACAACTTAGAAATCTTTCAGATTATGACTGGGAAAATACTGATTCCGAATTTTTCCAAAATAGATTAACTTTTGTTCAAAAAGAATCTCAAATTGGTCTTCAACAAGTTGACGCCCTTAAAAAATCACCACCATTCAACCTGTAATTTTTTTTAACCACAAAATTTTTCCACATCCATGACAATATTGCAGTCAGAATGCTGATTTTCCAAAACCTTTATATATAACCTCACAGTAATATTACTTTGCACATAAAATTATGATAAAACCATCATTGTAACTGACTCTATACGAACTTTTTTTAACAAGGGATGTGATAAAAAATGACACCACATGTGAAATTAACTACTGCTTGGAGCGTAGTGTTCTTTTAAACAGCCACCAATCAAAAAGGCGTTTGTACGACAGGTTAGCATTATGGAGGCTACCCTATGGAACTGATTGAATACTATTTGGAGTTTTTTAGTGTTCTAATGTTCATGGTACTGTTAGTAATAGTAATCCACGCCGTTATGGTCATTATTTGGAGTTGGGCAGCAACAGGCAATCCCCTTTTCTATTTGAGCAATTTTTACCATAACGTGTACCATATAGACATTTAAACTATCATCATTTAGAGGAAAAATAATGGAAATTAAAAGAAATATTAGGTTAGATATTAAAAAGACTGTTGAACGCTCTGTATGTGGAAGTGATGAGTTTCATTTCTATGTAGATGAATTGACATCTGCTGATTATATGCCAACATATGCTGGCAAGGCTGATGAGAAATACACATTCGATGAAATGAACGATGAATTCTATGAATTTTTAGCCCGCAAGGCTGAAAATGATGGAATATACATTCGTCTGGTATATGCGACGGCTAGTGAAATAGATGGTGAAGCTGTATTTGAACTTGAATATGGCGAATCCAAGGAAGAGTTTAGGACAAAAGACATGGATAATGTACTTGTCTTTGAATTTGCTGACTTTGGCGCGAAGGTTAAAGGTATGGAGGTAACTTTCGGCGCCACCATTGAAGGAGGCTGTGGACATACTCCTTATTTTGCCGAGTTTGGGTCTGACAGGGCAAATGAGGATTTCATTTCACTTGAAAATCCTTTAAACAAAAGAGTAATTGAGATAATGGAGGCGATGTTGTATGATTGACGGTCCTGTATCTGTTGTGCAGTTGATTCTGATATTGGTTTTGGCTGCAGTCTTGCTTTACATATTGTTGATTAGGAGGGATAACAATAGAAGCTCATATCTAATGTTTCTGATTGATTTGTGCATGTTGTGGATGGTATTGATTTAGAGAGGTTTCATGAGGTTTGATTGGTTTAGATATTCACAAGAGGTAGTTGAATTTTTGAATGTTGACACATTGTGTGAAATAGATTATGGGGTTTTGGACTTGTCCAAGATCGCAAATCATGAGCTGAAGGAGGTTTTTCAGTTTTTTGAAGAGCTTCTGAAATTGGAGTTGAAGGTTAATTATCTTGAAAACGGCACCGGACTTTTCAGGGTCCATGTTGTTGAAAACAGGTACTGCTATGAAGAGTTTGGCTATGTAATCGAGGCCGATTCGATTGTTGAGCTTGAGGAATTGGTCTTGTCTGAAAACAGGATATGGTATGTTTTTGACGATATCCTTGCCGATGAACTGATGAGAAGATAAATTCTTTGAATTTATCTTTTTTTGAACTTGACTTTGTGATTAATGGAGGTTAACTATGAATATCTGTCCGAATTGCTTTAAAAAATTGAATGAGAATTTCACATACTGCAACAGGTGCGGTTCCAGAATCGATGAGGAATGCAATGTGAATCTAAAAACAAACTTTCTGAATGTTTTCAAAAGGGATAACGGTTTCATTTATCTGTTTGCCGTTCATGGAAGGCAGGTGGTACTGAGCGGCGATACTATTGAAGAGTTGAGGGAACTTGTTCGTTTGAATAAGTTTCCATGGATGGAGCTTGAGGCGAACCTGTTGGATACTGAAGTTTCACTTACCGAATCTAAAAACGAAAATTATGCTATAATTAACTTGTCCACACTTGAAAGAAATCCGGAGTATTCGAATCTGGACAAGATGTTTAAGTAATCATGCTGACAGCCGTTTAACCGGGGTTTTTTAATGCATAATCATTTGTTTCACCTTTAAATCTCCTTTGTTTATTTTTTCCTCGGTTAAACGGTAATAATATATTAAAAGATAATTATTTATTTAATTTTAAACAAAATATTAACAAATATGATTAATGATGTTATGATAGATAGGCTGGATGAACTTATTGGAGACTACAACACTCCTTTTTTTAATTATTTGCTTTATTCCTATGACCTGTCCTTAAATGAATGTGAAGATATTATTGACCAGCTCAAGGAGGATATCAATTCAAATAGAGTCATTACAGAGAATATGGTTCTGACTTTGGAGGATTACTTCAAATCCAAGGTTGTTGAGCTGGAAAAGGAGGATAAAATTGCATTCCTGTCTGATCTGTTAAAGGAGGACAATGACTTTTACGTGAAATATCTTAAAAAATACAGTCTATCGTCTGAAGAAATCCATCTGATTTATGACAGGGTCGAATCCAAGATTTACTCAGAAAACATCACAGATTTTGAAATCAAGCGTTACCTGGAGTATTACTTTTCCAATGCCGTCAAGCAGATTTCATACATCAATGAGCTGAACAACATCGTCGGAAGGGACTACGATACGCTAATCATAAAAAACATTAAAAACAAATATCCTATTTTACGTGACAGGGATATTGTTGAGGTGGTCTTCAATATTCATGGTGAGATTATTGAGGCCAGGGAGTTCAAGAATGGCATTCAAAATGAGTTCAGACGTCAATGCATGTTAAAAAGTGAGGATAAAAAGGCCCAATGCCGTCGTAACCTGAACAAGTTTGTTGAGGACAGTGGGGATTCCTTTTCCAAACTGATAGAAATTAAGGGATTGTCCAAAAGTGATGGTGAAGCGATCGTTTCATCAATAAAGAATGATATTTCTGCCGGTCTAGTTCAGCCGGAAAGAATCGACAGTGTTTTTATAACCAAACGTTTTAATGATTATAATGAGAGACAGTAGTGTTTTTACTTTTTTGAAGACTAAATTTAAGGATTTATATGGCTTGTGCAGTCTTATGGAAAAGCTGATTGTACTTAAAAAATACAATCTGGCCATGGCTACAGCCAAGGCAATCCTTGATTTGTTTTGCAGGCAAGTGCAAAAGGAACTTGTTTTCACTATCGATGTTTTTAATGATGTCTCTCTTGAAGTATCTTTAATGGATATTGAAAGTGTACATAAAATACTTTTTGACTATATCTATCAGGATTATTTTGTAGCAATCGAGGAGTTTCTGCAGGTGGACTACGAGTTCGATTTCACATTTCTGGGCCACAATCCCAAAATAACAAATGAGGACATATACCTTCTTGCTGACAATCTCCAGGTGAACTCAGTCATGCCGTCACTGTTTGGCTTGGATGGTGATGAGCTGGTTTTGATTGATGATCTTGACTCTGAAAACAAGCAGAGGGTTTTGGATGTCGTAGAGGAGAACCTCAACAGGTTCATTCACGATTATATCTTAACATTGAATCTCTTTGACAGTGAAGGAAATCCCATATCAAGACCATTGAACTTTGAGGCGGTAAGAAAGGCCGACAGATGCATCATCCGTGAAATTCCTCCTGAAGTGAAACTTGACGATTATCAAAAGAGCGCTGTTGAATACATAGGAAAGCCTTTGGTAATCAATGCGGGTCCAGGTGCAGGTAAAACCCGTGTAATCATCGAACGGGTATTGTATCTTATAGAAAACGGTGCCGAACCTGAATCGATACTGGTGATTACATTTACAAACAAGGCCGCTGAGGAGCTTCGTGAACGTTTTAAAAAGGACACCAAGCTTGAGCTTAATGTCATCAATCAGATGAGGATAAGTACTATCCACAGTTTCTGCAGGTCAATTCTTGCCGATTTCTGTGACATTCCATACAATCTTCTTAAAAGGGAGTCTGAAAGGAATCTCTTTTTCAACAAGCACAGAAAGGATCTGGGCTTTACAGGACCTGCATTTTTAAGAAACTATGAATCCGGCCAGGTCCTTAAGAAGTATGAGGAATATGCACTCTTTGAAGTGGACTCAGATGCCTTAATCGAATATATTGAGTCAAAGTATCAACCTTCACAGGAATATCTGGACTATATTGAGGAATACTACAAAACCCACAATGAAATCCAGTACCCTTCTAAAAAGGAAATCAAGGCACTGCACTTCAGGTGTGATGTTTACAAGGCAAGATATCTTCAGATTGCAAAATCCTATCGTGACTGGATAAATCTTATGGAGGATGAGCATGTCTGTGACCAGAACTATCTGCTTGTAAAGGCCTTGGAGATTCTATCCGATGAGGACAATCTAAGAAGGGTCCAGTACACAAACATCCTGATTGATGAGTTTCAGGACACCGATGCCATTCAGATGCAGATATTTGAACACCTGAGGGCTAAATCGGATACATTCACCGTTGTCGGCGATGCGGACCAGAGCATATACTCCTTCAGGGCAGCAAATCCGAAGTTCTTCAATGACTATTCAAGAAGCGACGAGTTTGAAAACAAGGTTCTCGTTAACAATTACCGCTCCACTTCAGACATTGTCAGCTTCAATGAGAGTTTCATAAGGGATAAGCGTGCTAATCCTAAGGACCTGACAACAACAAACGATTCCAAAATGCCCGTTTACATGCTTGAAAACAAGCGTGATGATGATGAATACCGTGGAATCGCATTCATTATCAAGAATCTCATGGATTCCGGAAAGATAACAAAATACAGTGATGTGTGCATACTCTTCAGAAGCCATAAGGACAAAAAAGACATTCTTGAAGAGTTTGAAAAGGAAAAGATTCCATATTACCTTAAGGGTATTGATGATCTGATTTATCAGGATGAGGTCAAGGCGGTTCTTGCGCTTCTATGGTACATGCTTCCGTTTGACCCTACAAGAATAGCATATTACGGTGACGGGGGACAGTGGATTAATCTCTCATCATTCAGTGATACGTATTATGAGTCCTCTAAGGTATTCAAGCTATCCCAGAAGACCCAGGACATACTGGACAGGATAGAAAGGGAATACCACTATAATGTAGTCAACATCAAAAACAACTTCAAGCCCCTTGATTCATCTGCAAAATCAACCTCAATAATGGATGTTGTCCGGGACTATGCAGACGATACGCTGGAGGAGATTTTCAGGCGTGTCGGGGTGGTTGACCTAAGCACATACTCAAGAGATGAACTCAAACACATCGGAATAACCGACGAGCATGACCTGGACTTTTTCACTGCATTGAATGATCTGAAATCATCCTTAAGGGAAGTGAGGATGACTTCGCTACAGGTTTACTATGAGCTTTTAAAGATTACAGGTTTTCTTGATGAGCTATTTTCAAGAAGCGACTTTGAGGCAAAAAAGGCTGCGCTGAACCTCTCGCTGATTTCAGAGATAATCTCCGACTATGAAAACATCATGGGAAAATATGATCTGGTGGGCTTATTTAATTATCTCTACCGTTCACTCAAGTATTACTCCTGTCCAATCAACGAGGAGGAGGACAACTCCCAGAAGGTCCATATAATGACCGTGCACAAGGCCAAGGGTCTGGAATATCCGGTTGTGATTACCGCTTCAATCAAGGACAGAAGTTTCCCTCTCAAGTTCTCAGCCCAGAGAAAGGCACATGTCTTTAACAATTATCCTGTCTATCCGACACCCAACAGGTTTTTAAAGTATAAGATGTCCGAGGACAGGGAGCCGTTTGAATTCGACCGTGAGGAGGAAAGGGTGGTTTACGTTGCAAACACCCGTGCCGAGGAGCTTTTGATTCTATCCACAGTTCTTCCAAGAACCGGAAGCAAGACTCCCGTTGTGCTCAGGGAATTTGAAAAGGATCTGGTTAAAATTGAGCCGAGTGATGTGTTTGACATGAAAAAGGTGACCTCCCACATGATTCGTGACACCAACATGTTCAATCAAATCGAGTTTGAAAGCATTCTTGAGGATTATCTCTTCTGTCCGTTAAGGTATAATCTTGAAAGCAATCTCAAGTTCAAAAACCCTAAAAACATAAACAAGTTCATCGATTCCAAGCTGAGGATTGTCGTAAATCGCCTGCACAATGACAAGTTCATGACAGATTGGGACAGCCAAAGCATAGAAAACCTTGTGTCTGAGGTAATCAAGTCATATTCCTTCGCATCCGGTGAAAAGAACCTGAAGGAACTTTTCAACAACTTCACGGATTACTGGAAGGAGTACGGACGCAACTTTGATGTTGTAAAAACATCCCATCCAGTCAGCCTTGAGGTCAACGGCTATGACATAAACGGTGTGGTTGATTTGATAGTCAACGACGGCGATGCGGTGAGCCTGGTTCATTTTGTCCGTACACGTGACGAGATGAAAAACTATCACTCATTTTACATGAAGCTTTTAAGCTATTATGCATTGGCCCTTAAGGAAAGGGAGGATGTTGATGTTGAAAACCTAATGCTTTATGTTCTCGATGAGGGTAAACTCTATGAAACTGAATTTGTAAGGGATGAGTTTGTTTTGGAGTATCTGGCAAGTGTCGTTGAAAGCATATCAGATGATGACTACTCAAAACATCACATAAACTGCGGGCACTGTGACTTCAATGGACTGATTTGTCAGATTGAAAGATAATATATTTATTACACTTTTTTTAAAAATAATTCTGATGAAGTTCAATGTCCCTTGCGAATTAGAATATGAAGTCAGGAATGATAAGGTAAGATTTTCTATTGGAGATTTATCCACCAACTGGATGGGTAAGGATGACCCGTTTATTGAAAGAATTGAAACTGATAACTTGAATAAGGAGTTCATGCTCAAGCATCTCACCTGTGAAATTAAAATAAGGAATGCCCTTGATGAGGGAATTGCTCTTTTTAAAGCTGAAAAATACTCCAAGGCCATTCAAAAGTTCGATGAGGTATTGTTTTATGATCCCGAATATGGCCTTTGCCTGTTGAATAAGTCATTTTGTTTGAGGGCTCAAAGACATTTTGTAAAGTCATTGAGATACTATAAACGAGCAATAAAATGTGACGGTTCACTTAAAGACATTGAATATAACAAGGTCCTTTTAAAAGAGGCCAATAATGAAAGGGACAACTTCCCAAAGCTTAAGTTAAATATCTATGTCGGCGATGAATCTTTTTCAAAGGGAGAATATGAAAAGGCTGTTGCAAGCTATGACAGGGCGCTGATGAATCCGTCAAAATTCAAGGATAAGATTCTCTCCAAACTCCTGAATAAAAAGGCAACTGCACTTTTAA
The DNA here is from genome assembly GCF_902788255.1 of uncultured Methanobrevibacter sp. Taxonomy (NCBI): domain Archaea; kingdom Methanobacteriati; phylum Methanobacteriota; class Methanobacteria; order Methanobacteriales; family Methanobacteriaceae; genus Methanobrevibacter; species uncultured Methanobrevibacter sp. The sequence goes on along the minus strand of NZ_CADAJR010000032.1, from coordinate 1,979 downwards.
GGCTAAAAGATTTTGAAAATGCATATTCGTGCTTTAAGGAATCTTCTAAGGTTGGTGCAAATGACTATGCCGTTTTCGGTATGGGCTGCTGTGAATATGAACTGAATCTGGATGTTAATGCTAAATTTAAGGGATTATTGGACATTTCCAAAAGGCAAATGCTAAGACAGATTCTTATTTTGAATGATTTGGGATACTTTAGAGAGTCTTTGGAAATCTGTGATTTTTTAGCCGAAAGGCATTTCAGGGCAGATGAATTGTATTTTGCCTTGACTGATGCTCGTAATGTTGCAATTCTTCAAATAGATGCTGAAAAGATTTAAATGACTCAAAAAGGTCAAATACCATGTAACACACTGTAAAAAGAACTGCGAAAGTATTGAGATAAATACTATTTTGTATTTATCTTCTTTTTTTTATTTTTTCATATGGATTTCATAATTCATTTAATCCGTTTCCGTATTTCAATCTAATTTAATCAATCATGTCTTTGATAATATTAAGGTAAAACCACTTAACAGTAATTTTAATTGATTGTTGAATTGATTTAAAAGGATGAAATTTTAATTCAAATTTTGATATTTTTTTGATGATGGTTGTCCATCCCCATGAATGGGAATGGTGTGAAAAATATGATTGCAATTCATGTGAATATTCATCCGTTTCAATCAATCCGTTCACCGATTTAAACATTACGTTCCTGTTCCATGATTTTGAACATGTTCAAATGGACAGAGTGGTCAGTTCATCTTTAGGGCTTCTTAAGGAAAGCTCCATTGAACTGGATGAGGGATATGACACAATTGTCGCACCGCAGAGTGAATTTCTTTTCCTGGAGGATCTGGATGAATTCACAAGGCTTTGCAACTGCACAAGGCAGAGATTCTTTGAGGATATCTGAACTCATGAAAAGTATTATTAGTTTGATAATTTAATATAATAGTTAGTGTTTTAAATGAATTTGTTCGGAATGCCACTTAATAAGCGCATGGTCTTATGGTTTGGAATGCATGGTCTGATTATCATAGACATCATTCTAATCACATATGCAATGATATTTTCCCCTGCAGAGGATTTAGCATTGAGGATAATGATTTTTGACTTTGTAGTCTGTATAATCCTTCTTATCGAATGGTCATATAACTTTTATCTTTCCAGTCCGAAATCCTTGTTTTTAAAGGACAGGGGCAATTGGCTGTCACTGATTGCATCGATACCATTTGACGTGATTCTTCCGGCGGTCATACCTGGCGTTGGACTTTTGAGATATCTCAGGCTTTTGAAGTTTTTGCGTATAATCGTTCTTTTCAGCAGGTTCCATCTGGGAATAACTGATTTTCTTGAGAAAAGTAGACTTGACAAGATTATAGTTGCGATTCTTTTTACTATTGCGCTATTCACATTCCTCTTGTGGCTGTTCGGTCCAACCTACGGATTATATGATGATTTTTATTTTGTAATGGTGACCCTTACGACCGTAGGGTATGGAGACATCATTCCAGTAACCCTCGGCGAGAAGGTCATATCACTGACTTTAATCATCGTAGGGGTATTTGTATTTTCAACCATTACTGCGGCCATTTCATCCTATCTCACCGACAAGCTGATTGACGATGAAGGTATAAACGAGTCACTTGAACAGGTTAAAGAGGATATGGATAAGCTTCACAGGGAAAATGATGAGCTTAAAGCTGAAATCCGTGAGCTTAAAGAGTTGATTGAAAAAAATAAGTAGGAGGATAGCTATCCTCTGATGCAGCTTTTGAGATAGTCCTCGATTTCCTCATCATCCATTTCAGGCCAGTTTTTTCTTATTCCTTTTCTTAATGTATCCAGATATTCAGGATACGGTTTATCTTAAAAATGCGAGAATACCTCGGCTTCTGTAAGTCGAGGATGAATCGCAAATTGGGTGTACTTTTGTTAACTATCTGATTTAAATAGTTATTTTTTTTAAATAAGCTTATTTTATAATAACT
>NZ_CADAJR010000031.1 GCF_902788255.1 uncultured Methanobrevibacter sp. | reverse complement strand
TCCACCTATTTATTAAATTTAACTATTTTTAGATAAAATTAAAAATTCCAAACCAATTTCATCAAAAAATTTCAAATCAACAAAGTTTTTGAAAGAGTCCCATTTGAACAAAATTTCCAAAAAAAAATAAGGATGAAAATCCCTATTTTTTAACTACATGTTGCAGTCGATTAGAAAGTTCAAATTTGGGATGCCGAAGCTGTTTTTGCATTTTGTTGAAAATACAAGCAAATCGTCAATGCACATCCTGAATGACAAAGAGAAATCATCACATTTAATGCCAATCTTAACATCTGAACTTTCTAAAATGCTTTTTGAAATGTTTAAGACTTTTGAAGCGTTTGGAATAAATACTGATGTTGGAAGGTTGGAATTGTTAATTCTTAAAAATATGCCTTCACTTATTCCATAATCTGCAGCATAGCCATTTTCTCCATCTACCTTACCTACAAAGGTATCGTTTATTTCATCATAACTTGAAATCATTCTTTTTTCCATTTTATCAAGCCTCAAAAATAATTTATCCTTATTTAAATATATATAAAGTCGTAGAGCATTTGAAAACTGCCTATCAGTTTTTTTCAGATAAATTTAACAGCATCAAGGCAATGAAATTGACCTAACCTTGAAAAATTGTTGTCGAAAAATATTAAAACTATTTTAAATATAGTTAAATTAGGTGTCAAAATGGTTGAAGAGACAAAAGAGCAACTCGAACTTGAAGCTGAAATTAAAGAGCAAGCTCAAAAATTCCTGAAATACCTCAATTCAACCCTTCCGGAAAGCATGGAACTGGAATATGAAGGGTTCTACAGAAGAGGTTTCTTTGTAAGCAAAAAAAGGTATGCAGTAATCGAAGATGGAGAGATTATTGCGAAAGGTCTGGAGCTAGTTAGAAGAGACTGGGCACCTATCGTAAAAAACACCCAAGAAGCCATTCTGATGGCCATCTTAAATGAAGGAGACTCCGACAAAGCCATTAAAGAAGTTAAAAAGGTTTTCAAAAGACTCAAAAATGGAGATGTTGAAAGAAAAGAGCTCATCATACACACCCAAATCACCAAGCCTCTTGACCAGTACAAGCAGGTAGGACCTCACGTAGTGGCCGCAAGAAGAATAGAGGAGCACGGCATCAAGGTTAGCCGTGGAACCATCGTCCAGTACATCATCGTCAAGGGAAAAGGATCCATCAGCCAAAGGGCGGTTCCCTATGAGTATAGCGAAGGATACGAATATGACAAGGACTATTACATAAACAACCAGATGATTCCTGCAATGGAGAGAATTATGTATGCCTTCGGATATTCAAAAAAGGAACTTGAAGATCTTGCAAAAGGTGAAGTTCAGCAAAGCCTCGATGCATATTTCTAAAAATATAAATATTTTTAAAATAAAAATAAAATCATATGATTCAAAATGATGATGACCGTGTAGTATTTTTCGATATTGATGGAACCCTATTGGACACATCTGATTTTGCAGAAACTGCACGAAAAGCAGCAATAGGATTAATGGTAGACAATGGACTGCCACTTGACAAGGATGAAGCATACGGAGTTTTAAAAACCATCATACGTGAGAAAGGATCAAATTATGGTAAACACTTCAATGTCCTGACCCAGGTCGTATTGGGCCATGAGGACCCTATGCTTGTAGCTTTAGGAATGATTACCTACCACAACGTTAAAATGGCACTTTTAAGACCGTTTCCAGAAACAATCAACACATTGATTTATCTTAAAAGTCAAGGATATCGTTTAGCGGTAATCTCAAACGGAATTACCATCAAACAATGGGAAAAACTAGTAAGGCTCAACATCCATTCATTTTTCGATGCAGTTATCACATCCGAAGAGGTCGGAAAGGAAAAACCTCACAAATTGATTTTTGATGTTGCACTCAGAAAAATGAAAGGAAACCCTGAAAGGTCCATTATGATTGGTAACAAGTTCAAGGCAGATGCACTTGGAGCGGTCAATGCCGGAATGCGCGCAATACTTTTAAACGCCGATGTTACCGAAGAGGACAGGGACTACATAAAAAAAGAAAAGTTAGATATAACTCTTATTGATGATATTGGTGATGTGGACACAATCCTCTAATCACCAATTAAAATTCTAATTCTAAAGTTACAGGACAGTGGTCTGAACCATAGATGTCAGACAATATTTCAGCTGATTTTACATTATCCTTCATTTCCTCGTTGACATAGAAATAGTCCAGTCTCCAACCGGCATTTCTGTCACGGGCCTTGGTTCTGTAACTCCACCAAGTAAAGTTGTTTTCACCCTCATCAAACATTCTAAATGTGTCAACAAAACCGGCTTCCTCCAATTGATCCAACCATGCACGCTCTTCAGGAAGATATCCTGATTTTCCTTCACAGTTTTTAGGATTGTACACATCAATAGGATGGTGTGCAATATTGTAGTCTCCAGTGATTACAACATTTTTGCCCTGATTTTTAAGTTCAACGAGCTGTTCTAAAAGAGCATCACAGAATGCCACCTTGAAATCAAGCCTTTTGGCATTCATTCCACTGTTTGGGAAATAGATATTATATAAAATGAAGTCAGGATACTCGATTCTTAAAACCCTTCCTTCGCTGTCAAGTTCCTCAACCCCCAGGCCCTTTATGACCTCAACGGGCTCGATTTTTGAGTATGTTCCAACACCGCTGTATCCTTTCTTTTCAGCTTCATTGAATGACTGGTGAAATCCGTCAACGTCAGCCAATTTCTTTGGAATCTTATCCTGTGTTGCACGCACTTCCTGAAAGTTTATGATGTCCGCATCGGTATTGTCAAACCAGTCCCAGAATTCATCCTTTTTAGAGACTGCCCTGATACCGTTAACATTCCAAGAAACCAGCTTGATGGACATTATAATCTAACTCCCCTGTCAAGAGGCACTTCACGAAGCCACTTGATGTCACTTTTATAAAGCATACGGATGTCTTCAACATCATATCTTATCATTGCAAGCCTTTCGATACCCATACCGAATGCAAGTGCAGGCTGGTTAATGCCTAACGGTTTTAATACTTCAGGCCTGAACATTCCTGCCCCACCAAGCTCAATCCAGCTTCCTTTCTCTTCAAGATAGATTTCAGACTCGGTTGAAAGATATGTGTATGGGAAGTATGCAGGTCTGAACCTTACTTCAAATCCGAGTTTTTTGTAGAATTCCTTCAAGGTACCTAAAAGGTTTTGATAGCTTATTCCTTCACCGCAGACAAGACCTTCAACCTGATGGAACTCAGGCAAGTGTTTGTAATCGAAAGTTTCTCTTCTGAACACTCTTCCAACTGAAAACATTTTGATTGGAGGTTCATGTTCAAAGAGGTGTTTTGTTGAAATTCCGGTTGTGTGGGTTCTCAAAACACTTTGGCGAGCAACATCATAATCCCAGTCATATTGCCAACCTATTGAACCTGTATCGGCACCGGTTTCGTGGGTTTCAGCAGTGAGCTTTACCAAATCATCATCAGGCAGGTCACATGTGAGAGGATTTTTGAGATAGAATGTGTCCTGCATTTCACGGGCAGCGTGGTCCTGTGGCTGGAAAAGGGAATCAAAGTTCCAGAATGCAGACTCGACATATTCTCCGTTGTCCTCTACAAAACCCATGTTCAAGAAGATTTCCCTTATCTCATCGATGATTTCCCTTAATGGGTGTTTTTTACCTGCAAATACCAATGGTGCTTCTGCATTGATATCATATGGACGATATTCGAGGCTTTTCCATTCACCATTCTTTAAATGTTCATGAGTCAATTGAGTAGCCTGTTCTTTTATGGTGAATCCGACTTTCAGGATTTCTTCACCTTTCGGCAAGATTTTAAATGAGTGTGAGGTTTCTTTTTTAACATTTAAGATATTTTTCCTACCGGTTAATTTTTTAAATCCTTCCCTTAAATCATCAGTGAATAATTTAACTCCATCAGCATTGAGCTTAAGGTAATCAAGTACTTTTTCATCAACACCGGCCTTGTCTACAAAGTCCAGTCCGATGTCAGTGATGTTAATTACGCCCTTATCGATTTGAGCCCAATTTTTCTGACGTAACCATCCAAGAGCGATACCGGTTTCCCTTTTGTCAATTCCAGCTTCATTGGCCAAATCCTTCATTGCGATTTCTCTTTTTTTAGCCAAAGCATTGAGGATTTTCCTTTCAGGAAGTCCGTGTTCTGCATATTCAAGACCGTCTTCAGTCAGGGAATAGGTTTCCTGGACCTGCTTATCGACTTCAATAATGTCCTTTGAAGCAAGTGATCCTGCAGCACTCATTACTGATTTGATGTCCATACCTGAATTTTGTGCAATCTCATCAGGAGTGGCTTTTGGATTAGCTTCCAGTTCCTTTAAAAGTTTCTTTTCGTATATGTGTAATTCTCTAATGGTTTTTTTAATATCCTCACTCATTTAAACACCATAATTCATAAATTAATAATATAATAATATATGTTTAAATTGATTTATAAATATAGTGATAGTTTTAAAAAAAAAGTTAAAAAGAAATAAAATAAAAAAATAGATGAAAAATTAGTTGATTTTTAAGATTTCATCCAAATCCAATCTAGGAGATTCATAGGTATTGATATGTTCTTCGGATTCGTATCCAAGTGCGATACCCATGATGATGTCTTCATCTTCTGGTATTGGAAGATTATCCCTTAGGATATATGGATATTTGACAAGTTCATATGCAGGGATTGAATCCACTCCCAAATCGGTTGCTGCAAGCATCAGACTCATTCCAAATCCGCCTAAGTCATAGATTGACCATTTGGTATGGTCTTTTGGAAGAGTCAAATACACAACAGCCGGAGAATTAATTGAACTACCTCAACTTATGGAAGTTGAGGATTCTTACTTCACGGGCTGTATACTCGAATGAGTATAGGATTATCGTGCTATCCCCCTAGTCCCTAAGGTTCAACAATCCATTTTTAAATCATTTTTTTATTTCAACTTGGTTATCGTTGAAAATTTAATGAATTAAGTTGATTGTTATCTATTATTTTAATTATTAGTAATATTTAAATCAAATGAGAGAGCATTTGAAAAGTAATATTTCTTGCCATCTCCTTGTGCAATTCATCCTCGACTTAAGAAGTCGAGGTATTCTTGCATACTTTAGATAACTGTGCAGTGTTTCCCCTTTTTCTGGGACTTGCATTTAAAACTACAACATTCATAATGTAATATTAATTGTTCATCACTATTAACTTTTTAGAATCAAATCGTCGACTGTTTTATTTAATTTTTCGGCAATTATTTTAACGCATTCCTCTGCCTCATCATCCAATCTGAATGGGTCTTTTGCAGATACTTCATAGCCGTCCAAAATCTCATTTACTGCAACAGTACCAGCCACATCAATCCCCTTGTTTTCCAAAATCTTGTTGACACATCCGTTCGGACAACCGTTGACGGCAACTATAGGATATTTTTTAAGCATCTCATTGTTTTTGCCTTCAACATCTGCCGATGTTGAACCCATACATATTGATATTGCATTCCCATTTGCCTTTCTGCAGTCTCCGACAGCCACACGTGATACCAGTCCGTTGGCACTCATCCCATTGCAGGGCGCCAGCGCAATCTTTTCAGCCATAATAACCATCCCTTCTCAATTTAAGTTCAATTCCTTTTTTATCTCCACATTCAAGCAATAATCCTTTCATATAATCTGACTTATCATTCAATCCCATTTTACGTGTTGATTCATCAGCCTTTTCAAGAATAACCTTTAAATCACCAATATCCAGGAGGTTGACTGCCAGACAGAAAAACACATCCCTTCTGCCATTGTCATAATCTCTCAAAAGAGTGTCCAGGATTTCCTTTTTGGCCAATTGCTCCTCATGGTATTTTTCAATGCCCATTGTTTTGGCCTTAATCATGTCTGTCTTTTGGTTTCTGTGAGACATCAGTGAGTCATGCTCGTCAACACCGTCATATTTTGGGCAGGGATACTCTTCACACTCAAAGCAGTATGTCAAATCACCATGTTCCACACTGCACGGTGCAAATTCACAAACTACCGCACATGGACTTCCTGCACGGCAGCCCGGACAGTTTTTCCGTATGATTAAAGGACATAAACTGCAATTCAAACCGCAAAGGGAAAATAAGTCATCCACTCTTTGAAAAGTATTTGTCATAGTATCTATTTTATCCCCCATGATAATAATCTTAATTATTTCATCACCCTTTTCAAGATGAAAAACATCACTTTTGAAAATAGCCTTTTAGCAATGTTCAATTTGACTTCAGGAGCAAAGTCATGGCTAGCCAAATCATTATTGAACCAGAATTCCCTATCCGCTTTAATTGGATCTTTGGAAAATGCCATTGCCTTCCATACATTGAAAAACACGATATCTCCAAATTTCGGATTGTGAAGTTTTCCTGACTCGACATCACGGGCGAACTTTTGGGAGACCTCATTAATGTTTTTAACATCAAGCGAATCCTTTCCTCCGCAGGCATAGGTAATCTTGTAGACCTTGTTGACTCCCCAGTGCCTCAAGGTTTCGTCAATGTATTTGGCAACATCCTTCTGGCCCGCACCGGCAGTTGAGACAACAACCAATGCCTTTTTAGTGAAAAACTCCGGCCTGTGATAGAAATAGGCAGTGTGGTCCAGGAAATTCTTCAAAAGGGCGGTGACGTTCATTGCATAAACGGGACATGCAATGATGATTCCGTCGGCATCCTTCATCTTATCAACAATCGGCTGAATGATGTCCCTGTGAGGGCATCTCTCCTCACCTTCAACGATGCATTTAAAACATCCGTTGCACAATGGAATCTTTTCCTTCATCAAATGGATTTCCTCAAACTCCCCATTCAAATTCTTTTTGGCCTGCTCGACCATTTTCCAGGTGTTCTTACGCCTTGGTGAACCGTTTATAATAACATATTTCATAATCATAACTCCTTAAGCTGAGTGTCTAAGACCAGCTTTTCCTTAAATTCAAACTGCCTGTCAAATTCATCCACTTCCTTTTCATCCACATCAAACACCTGAGGATTGTGGAAAATTCCCAAATCATTCCTCAAGACGCTTTCATCAAATACATTAATCATGAAAAAAGGACATTCATCACTTGTGTCTGTTCCTTCCAGGAATATGCCATAGTTTGACGCTGATTCAAAACCGAACCTGTGATAATAATTTTCATCACCTATCACAAGAACAAAAGGAATTTTTCTACTTTCAGCAAGACTTAATGTGAAACTGATCAGTTTTGATCCAACACCATTATTTTGATGTTTTTTATCAACTGAAACCGGACCCAATACCACAGCATCGATTTTATCTCCCCCGTAATCGATGAATCCTGTCGAATAATTGATGTGGCCAATGATTTTATTGTCAGTTTCAACCACGTATGCCAAGCTCCTGATGAAACTATCATCATCCCGCAGGTGATGAACAATGTAATGCTCAAAAGCGCCAGGCCGATACACATTCCAAAAGGAGTCCCTTACAAGTTCCTCAACTTCCCGATAGTCATTTTCATTTTCAAGTCTGATTTCCATGATTTTACCCCCTAACGGAATTATATATCAATTCTATATGATTTTTTGACTTTTCACACAGTCTCTCTACAAATTCATTGTCATCCTCAGGATAATTGACAATATAGTGCTCATACAAAAGGAACATGCCGTACTTGTAGAATGACTCGGCAAGCTGCCTTGAGTCAGCATCCTCACGAATCAGTTCCTTGAACTTCATAAGGTCAAATAGCTTGACCCATCCCTCAACTGCATCATCTATTATTCTCTTTTTGAGAAATGCATTGATCTTTTCGTTGTGATAGGACTCAATCAGGATTATCCTTGTTATCTTTGACATCTTATCGTCTTTGAGATGTGTTGCAAAAGCATCAAGGCCTGACTGATAGAAAAAATCAAAACCTACATCCAGATTTGCACTTGTATCCTCAATGGGAATATCTTGAGACAACATTTGAGCAATGTAAAACTCAAGAATGGAATCTAAAATCGATTCCTTACTCTTATAATGATTGTATATTGAGCTTTCCTTGATTCCAACTTCACGAGCAATTTGTCTTATGGATACACCATCATAACCAAACTGTGAGAATAAATCAATTGAAACATTGAAAATTTTTTCCTTGTTGTTCATAATATCAAACTAACAGTTGTTAGTTATATTTTGAATTGAAAGTTATATAAAACTAACGGATGTTAGTTAAAAAAAAAATTAAAAAAAATGAAATCTAATCAAAATTAGATTTCAGATAGCTGACAAAAATTGATGCAGCAGTCAAATCCGCAGTGGTTCCAGGATTGTATTTGTTTTTGAAAAGATACTCATCAAATTCCCCAACCCTCTCAATAAAGTCATCAGCATCCTTCATCTTAAGAAGATCCCTTGTCATCATTGAGATTTTAAGTGCCTCATCATCGCCGTATTTACGTGAAATAAGGGTGTCCGGCACATGGGACAAAATGGTGAGGAATGTTAAAAGGCAGGCCTCGTTTTTGGTCTTTTGCTCTCTCAATTCATGATAGGTCGGATAGCCAATTTCAAAAACGGCTGGCATGTCAGAGGTCATTTCACGTGCAAGCATATCCCAAGGGGCTGATATTTTCAAAACATCATACATTGTCTGATTGTTTTCCCGGAGTTCCTGTTTTGCATTGTCGCTTGCAACGTCATACTCGTCCTGGTCACCCATTCCACCTGCATCGGCAATGTTGATTGCATCGTACAAATCGCATGCGTCATCAACTGAGGTGTTAGCCATTAGAAGTTTAACGTTTTCACGTATGTCATCAAAACTGTCACTTATTGCCGCTGCAACTGCAATAGGAGTTGTCATCATGACAATACCAAGGTTGGTGTTGTTTTTAATCCACCTGTCGGTTTCTGCAACACCCTGAAGGATATATTTACCAAGCTCAGGGTTTTCTATGTCAACATCACTGCAAGCCTCACGGATGGTATCACCAATTACAATACCGCTGATGATGAAGTCTTCAAACTCCATATCATCATAGTCACGGGTACGATGAACATTTCCAGGTTTCGGATAACCGCTCACTTCCAATCCTGATGCTATTTGTGCTATTTTTGCAATTTCGTTTGGATTCATTCTATCACATCATTTAAAAGCAGATATGGTGCAAAGTTAGTGATTATTAAGTCCGCTCCAGCTCTTTTTATTGAAAGCAATGATTCAGTTATTGCCCTTTCAGTCAAAAATCCTTTTTCAATGGCCGCCATAAGCATTGCATATTCACCACTTACATTATATGCAACCAAAGGCAACATGAACTCGTCACGAACCATACGGACAACATCAAGGTAAGGCAAGGCCGGTTTGACCATTAAAAAGTCACATCCTTCAATGACATCAAGTTCACATTCACGGATTGCCTCAACCGCATTGGCAGGATCCATCTGATAGGATTTCCTGTCTCCCGCATGAGGTGAAGAACATGCTGCAACCCTGAATGGCTCGTAGAAAGCAGATGCGTATTTGGCGGAGTATGACATTATCATGACGTTTGTGTATCCGTTTTCATCCAGGCACTGCCTTATTGCTCCAACTCTTCCGTCCATCATGTCTGAAGGTGCAACAATATCGGCACCTGCCTCCGCATGGGACAGTGCAACCTTTGCAATGTATGGAAGGGATTCGTCGTTTAAGATTTCAATTCCATCGTCAGTGTCATCGTTTTCAACTATCATGCCGCAGTGTCCGTGTGAAGTGTATTGGCACAGACAGACATCAGTTATCACTACAAGGTTTGTTTCCTTTTTAAGCCTTCTGACAGCCTTTTGAACGATTCCTGTTGCTGAATAGTCAGGAGTTGCAATCTCATCTTTATCTTCCTCTTTTGGAATTCCAAATACAATAATTGATTTCAAACCTTTTTCTTCAAGCTGCTTTGCAAACTCGACACCACTGTCAAGAGAGTACCTGTACTCTCCAGGAAGAGATGAAATTTCTTCCTTTTGGTCTCCTTCGAGTTCTTCCTTGAAATAAATAGGGTAAATCAAATCATCCTTTTCAAGTTTAGTTTCACGAACGATATTTCTAATTTTAGCGTTTTTTCTAAGTCTTCTCATTCTTGTAGTTGGAAATTGCATAATAATCACTTAATGTATAGTATTATTTTGAAAATATTTAAAATTTTTACTTCACATTAATATAACTTAAAAAACAAAAATTAAAACAATTGCTTAGAGAGGCCAACACATGTCAAATTCAATTGGAGAAAAATTTAAAATAACAAGTTTTGGAGCAAGCCACGGTGCGGCTGTGGGAGCGGTAGTTGATGGATGCCCAGCAAACTTAGAATTAACAGCAGAAGATATACAAAAGGAACTTGATAAAAGAAAACCAGGAACCAGCAGTGTTACCACTCCAAGAAAGGAAGCTGATGAAGTCCAGATTTTATCCGGAATCTTTGAAGGAAAAACCGACGGAACACCAATTACCGGAGTAATCTTCAATAAAAATCAGCATTCCAAAGACTATTCCATGTTTAAAAACACTCCACGCCCATCCCATGGAGATTTTGGCTGGATGATGAAATACGGAAACTATGACTACAACGGTGGTGGAAGAGGAAGCGGAAGAGTCACCATAGGCCATGTAATCGGAGGCGCAATAGCCAAAAAGTTACTCAAAACCCAAAACATTGAAATCATATCACACGTTACACAAATCGGAGATATCAAGGCCGAAAAATTGGATTTGAATACCATCAAAGAAAACATTGAGAAAAATCCTGTCCGCTGTGGAGATTTAAAGGCTGCCAAAGAAATGGAAGATTTGATTTTGGCCAAAAAACAGGAAGGAGATTCCATTGGAGGAATTGTTGAAACCATTGCAGCCAATGTTCCGGCAGGTCTTGGAGAACCGGTATTTGAAAGGCTTGACGGAGACCTTGCAAGAATATTAATGAACATCGGTGCGGTAAAGGGCGTTGAAATCGGACTTGGATTTGATGTGGCAAAACACACAGGAAGCGAGATCAACGACGGCTACCAAATCGAAGACGGCAAGGTAACAACAAAAAGCAACAATTCAGGCGGAATCATTGGAGGCATGAGCAACGGAATGCCAATCGTTTCAAGAATAGCAGTCAAACCTACCCCATCCATTTCCAAATGTCAAGACAGTGTTGATATAAAAGCAATGGAAAATAAAAAAATAGAAATTAAAGGACGTCATGACCCTTGCATCTGTCCTAGAGTGACAGTAGTGGCAGAATCAAGCACTGCAATTGTTCTTGCAGACCATATGATTCGCTCAGGATTCATACATCCAAACAATCTTGAAAAATAACTATTCTCTTCTCAATATGGAAAGTTCATCGAATTCCTTGTGCTTGAAAGCCAGATTATAGGAATTCTTTCTTTCATTTTCATACAATGCATGACTAGTACTGTGAATTGAAGACTGAACATCCTTGAGAGATATCAGTCTAAATTTACGGGGATTGTTATAGTTCACATTGAATGACAAACCATCATATGCGGCAATTGTCTTTACACCTGTCTTTTTTGAAATCTTTTTGGCTTCTGTAACAGGATTGTTTGAAATCATCTTCAATCCCAAATGTGTCATTACCGCAACCTTAGGTTTCACTTCATTGATCAAATCGATGAAATTGCGTGAACACATGTGTCCGTTAATGGTACGGTTTCCAGGCCTTAAAACACTTGCAATAAGGATATCAGCACCCTTGTGCTCATCAGCCAATCCCTCAAAATAACCTGTATCTGATGTGTAGGACAACTTAAAGCCCCTGTAATCTATCTGAAAACCAACACCTGTCGGGTCTCCGTGTGATGTGGCAGTACCCTTGATTTTTACATTGTTCAGCTGTTGCCACTCTCCAGGCTTTAAAACCATTGTATCAGGTTTTGACTGGTGATAAGCTGAGATGCAGGGACCCCACATATCATAACCCTTCAGTACACTTTCACTACCTACAACAGTACCCAATGGCTTTGTTACCCCTCTTGTCATTGCCTCGATGAGGATTTCGGCATCATTGTAATGGTCAGTATGAGAATGTGACACGATGACCCCATTCAGATTACGGGGGTCGAATCCGAACTGATATGTTCTGATTAATGCTCCTGGACCAGGATCGATATGATAATTCTTTCCGCCCAAATTATCAATTCTGAATCCTCCAGTCATTCTTCTTTGGCTAATGGCGGAAAATCTTCCTCCACCACTGCCCAAAAACGTCAGTTTCATTTAAACCCCAGCTTATAATGAGCATAAAATGATATCACATTTAAGGGAAGACTTATCCTTTTTAAGACATAAATCTTCGTTTTCAATGATAACCTTATCTCCAATCTTTGCATCATCGCTGTCTGTAAACATCAATACGTTTTGGCCAGGGCCTGCAAGTCTTTTCCAGTTGCCGTCAACAGCCTGAGTCTTATCATTTAATTGAACATAAAGCATGTTTCCATCAATCTGGACAACACGGCCAACCTCACCCTTATCGATGATTTTATTTGCCATTTCTATTTCCAGATTCTGCTGGACCAATTTTTCAGTCAGTTCCTGTCTGAATTTGGTCAATACTTTAATATCATGGTCAATTGTAATATTCAAATGTTGTTGAGCTTTAGTTTTATCAAAATCCGGCTGTTGCATCAGCACGTCAACATTTTTGCCTACGGTAGGAGTTTTGGAAGCAACCTCTTCTATAATGCCCTGGAAAATCTCACCCATATACCTTAAACTTTGGGAGGCCTTCCAGTTTCTTTTGATTAATGTTTCAGCAGCACGCTTTGCAAATTCATTTCCAAAGACGATGAGTCCACTGTCTCCGGCCTTACGGGATTCAGTTTCAGAACCCAATAGTTCAACAATCTGATAACCGTTTTTGGTTCCGTAAATACGTCTTCTTCTTGTTTCAAAGGTTCCTTTAGTACTTACTTCCCCACGAATTGTGTTTCCGATTATTTTCAGCTTATTTGCATCATCGGTAATCTTGATTGAAATACCAAGTTCCTTGGCACGTTTAAGGAAATCATCATCATTGTCAATGTGTCCTTCATATAATTCTTCTTCTAATTTACTTAAATTCTTTTTATCACCAAAGTATCCTATTTTTCTTTTATCACTCGCCATTACACATCCTTTTTTTCCAACATAAGCGATAATTAAGCTCATAATATCTCCTAATTTGATATTTTTCTAAATTATTTAAAATATCAATAATTTATAATTTAATAATATTTATTGTAATCATATATTATAAATGTTAATAAGTTAATTAATTATTTTTAAAAGATTAAATAAAAAGAAGAAAAGGGTTTAAACTACGTTTTAAATGATTAAACAATATCTTTAAATAACAATATAACAATATATATAATTATATTAAATGTTAATTATTTATCATTATAGATTAACATGACAATATAAAAACAACAGGAGAAATAACATGAAAGATCTCACTAAGATGTTTAAACCTGAGTCTGTAGCTGTTATTGGAGCTTCCAATACGCCTGGAAAAGTCGGATACATTATCGTGGACAATCTTATCAATGACGGATTTGAAGGCGAAATATATCCAGTAAACCCTAAAGGTGGGGAAATCCTTGGAAAAACAGCTTACGCAAATATAAAAGATGTACCTGGAAAAGTAGATTTGGTAATCATTACTATTCCTTCCCCATTCGTAAATGCCGCAGTTAAGGAATGTGGTGAAGTTGGCATAGAAAATATGGTTGTCATTACCGCAGGATTTAAGGAAGTCGGCGAAGAAGGTGCAAAATTAGAGGCAGAATTAACCGCACTCGGAGAAGAATACGGAATAAACATTATCGGACCAAACAGTTTAGGAATAACCGATTCACACACCCCGTTAAACGGTTCATTTTCACAAATGATGCCACCAACAGGAAACATTGCATTCATCTCACAAAGTGGAGCAATGATGGTAGCAATTATCGATTGGAGCGTAACCTCAGGAATCGGATTCAGTAAAGTTATCAGTTTAGGTAACAAGGCTGGAGTAACTGAAATCGAGCTGTTACAATACCTTGCAGAAGACGATGAAACAAACGTTATCATCTGTTACCTCGAATCCATTTCCGACGATGAAGACTTCGTAAGAACCATGAGGGAAACCGCACACAAAAAACCAATAATTATACTCAAATCCGGTTCAAGTTCAGCTGGAGCAGCAGCTGCATCCTCACACACTGGAGCATTGGCTGGAAGTGACCTTGCATTCGATACCGCATTCCACCAATCAGGAATCATGCGTGTTGAAACCATGGCAGAACTCTTCGATTTAGGATTGGCATTTTCCAAAGCACCACTTCCAAAAGGTGACAATGTTGCAATTATTACCAATGCAGGTGGTGGAGGAGTACTGACCGTAGACGCAATGGAAAAAGCAGGTCTGAACCTCGTTCAATTTGATGAAGAAACCACTGCAAAACTGAAAAAATGTGTAACTGACGAAGGAAGTGCAAAAAACCCTATTGACGTGTTGGGAGACGCACCTGTAAGCAGATACAAAGAATCCCTCGAACTTGTTTTAGGTTACGAAGATGTGGACAGTTTAATCATCATGGTTTGTCCTACCGCATCAGCAGATCCTGACGGAATTGCAAATGCCATTTTAGAGGAAAGAAAAGAATTCGACAAACCTATCATTGTAGTTAACATGGGTGGTCCATCCTTTGAAGCTGCAAATGAAGCTTTAAGAGCAAACGGTGTGCCAACATACGTATTCCCTGAAACTGCAGTAACTGCACTTGAAGCAATGACCAGATATGCAAGACTGGAAGACAGAGTGTACGATGATGTCATTGAAAACGTTGATGACGTTGACAAGGATGCTGTAAAAGCAATCTTTGACAAGGTTGTTGCTGACGGAAGAGACACCCTGCTTGGAAGTGAAGCATACGCAGTAGCTGAAGCATACGGAATTTCAGCAGCACCAATCAAATTATCAACTTCCGCTGATGAAGCAGCAGAACTTGCAGAAGAGATGGAATTCCCTGTTGTACTTAAAATCGCATCCGATAAGATTTTACACAAATCCGATATCGGTGGTGTAAAAGTGGGAATTGAAAATGCGGATGAAGCTAAAGCAGCATATGATGAAATCATTGCAAACGCTAAGAAAGCTCACCCTGACATTATCCCTGACGGTGTGGAAGTACAAAAAATGATGGATTCCGGTGAGGAAGTAATTGTCGGTATGATTAAAGACAAACAATTCGGTCCTATGATTGCATTCGGTATGGGGGGAATCTATGTAAACCTTATTGAGGATGTCGCATTCAACCTTGCTAAAGGAATGAGTTCACAGGAAATCGATGAGCAAATCGAAAAAACCAAAGTATCCAAACTCCTTGCAGGATACCGTGGTGAAGCTACTTGTGATGTAGAAGAAGTTAAAGAAGCTATCAAAAGAGTAGCCAGATTAACTTTAGACTTCCCAGAAATTACCGAGTTGGACATTAACCCAATCTTCGTTTACGAAGAAGGATCTTCCGCACTCGATATTAAAATCAAATTATAATTTCTCTTTTGAGAAATTTACTCTTTTTTTCTTTTTTATTAACTATTCATGGTGATATTATGGATGGTGAAATTGACTTAGAATCCTATACCATTTCAATTATAAGAATCAACACAGCCCTGTCCAAACTTGAATCGAACGAAAACATCAATGAGATTAAAGAATTGTTTTGTGAAAGCTTTGAGGATTTGGATAAGCTGTACAGAGACATTGTAAGTGACCTGAATCAAGAAGAGGTCAACATTAATGAATATTATCTCTTTTTCCAGAACGGCAAACAGGTTTTTCCACAATACATTGAAGTTTTGGGAAATATTGACAATGATGAACTTGACGATACCTTAAATCCACTAATAAACGTTTTCAACAATCTAAACAAGATTGCCGACGGATTCAAGCAGGAAGATTATAATGAGTTGCGATTTGAGTAAAGTTGGAATCGAAAAGGGTTTGCAGTATGAATGCATAACCACCACAATCAGTGAGGATGGCGTGAAAAATGCGGGTGCCTTCGCATTCAAGTATCTCGGCGAGAACAGGGTCTTCTGCAGAATCTTTGAAGGGTCAAAAACATTGAAAAACATACAGGATAGACAAGAGTATGTAGTTAACATCACACAAGATCCACTTGTTTTCACATATGCCACACTAGATTGCATGGGCGATGAATATTATACCAGTGATGATGACATTGCCATCATTAAAAACACTCCAGCTTACATTATTGTTGATGTTGAAAGGATTGAGAAAAAGACACCTGATGACTTTCCCCTCAAGGGTGACAAAAACATATTTTTCATAACCGGAAAAATCAGAAAATTCGTCATCAATGATGAAAACGCACAGGCATTCAACAGGGGACTGTCCGGACTGATTGAAGGGCTTGTAAACTTCTCACGATACAAGATTGTCGATGATGAAAAAAGAAAGGAATACATGGACAGGCTTGTTGAAAACCAAAGGATTATCGAAAAGGTCAGTGATGAGAAAACAATTAAAGCAATGGCTGATTTGAAAGCCGAATACGAAAAAAACTGATTTTAAAAAAAAGAATAAAAAAGCATAGTTATTCAACTATGCTTCCCAGTATAATTTATCTTGGGAAATGGTTTGATTTAAGATTCCTAATTCAACTTCTAATTGTTGGAAAGCATCCACATTTGCTTTGTAGGTTTCATTTAAACCGGAGATGAATGGGAAACTTTCTAATGAATCTTGTTCTGCATCTTCATTTGCAACAATGTCTTTAGGTAATAATTTTACGACATCAGCTGTTTTATCTGCTTTGATTTGTTCGTTGATATAGTTTGTTGCGTTTTCGTGAATTGCGATTATGTCTTTAGTAGTGTTTTCATTGTTTTTAATGAAATCTTCAGATGCTACAACAACACAACATGGGTGTCCTGGCATGATTTCGGATGAATCAGCCAATTCATCAATTGCGTCATCGGTTTCTCCAAGGCTTACATAAGGTTGGAATGTTATTGCAGCTGGAAGATTGCCTGTTTTCAATGCATCGTTGATTGATGGAACTTTCATTGCGGATTCGTTAATGTCATCCAAGGACATTCCATTATTTTTCAGGTATGCTGAAAGCAATACATGTTGAATGGATGCATCACCAGGAGTTGCAATGGTTTTTCCTTTCAAGTCTTGTGCTTTTTCGATGTGAGAAGCATCGTTGACGATAATTCCGCTTCCTTCTGTTTGTGCAGCGGAAATAACTTTAACCGGCACACCAGCAGATATTGATGACAATACTGGGGAAATACCTACATAACCCACATCAACATCTCCACTAGCCATAGCGGTCATTAAATCTCCACCATTGTTGAATTGAACCAATTCAGTGTTGATTCCTTTATCTTTGTATAAACCTTGTGCATCTGCTACAAATAATGCAGCATCGTGATCGGATGGCAAATATCCGATTTTTACTGTGTTAGAAGAATCTCCTCCTAAAAAGTCGAAGAGTCCTGCACTGGCGGATCCCATTACTAAAAATGCGGCAAGTGCTAACACCAAAACAAATGAAATTTTTTTATTCATATTATTTCTCCATTAATTTATTTAAATAAATTACAATTATTAATTTACAATGAGTATTATATATAAATTACTTTACATAAATTAACAATTGTTATATTAGAATCCCTAATTTTAATATTTAAAAAAATAATATATAAAGTTTTTTATCAATTATTTACCGACAAGAGCGATATTGACATATTTTTCATACTCTGAACAGTTGACATCACCGATATTTTTCAGATTGAGAATGCTCACGTTCTTGTTGTTCTTGGACAATTTCATATGAGCGTTGATGTAACCATCCTGTTCAATGAGCCTCAACATTCTCTTTCCATAGGTGAAATCAGGATTTGCAACACGGGTGAGCATAAGGTCCAATGTTTTAGCATAGTCAATGCCCAACACTTCACACATTCCATACATTTCATTGATTATTTCAGCAGCCCATTCCCTTAATGTTACCTCTTCACCATCCCTTAATAATCTCATTGAATCGACATATGCCTTTTCGGCAACATTCTCCTCATTTATCTTGGCTTCCTTTTGCCAGAGAGAATAGTCAGACTCTTCCTTGACGTACATGTAAATCAAAAAGAGATGGAGGAAGTTCATGTCGTGCAGGACAAGGCCGCACTTATAGAACGGATTGATGTCCAATGTCCTTATCTCAATGTATTCTATTCCGTCACTGTTCAATGAATTAAGCATGTCCTTAGGATTTTTAGGCTTCAACCTGATTTGGGTATAAAGCTCCTTGGCCTCTGACAAGTCGCCGTCATCAATGAATTTCTGAATATCAGCTGTGAAATCCTCAACAGTATCGTATGACGGATACAATTCCTTCAGGTTCTTATATCCGCAGGATGCGTTTCTAAATGATGGTCCCCTTGTTGAATAATAGCTGCCATGCTCGTCTTGTGCATCCATCAGGTGAATGCAGTCATTGGAGAATGTCTTGTGAGATCCTATTGAACAGCCTGTCAAATAAATAATCAGCCAGCAATACCTAAGGTAGTTTCTGGCTATCTTTAGGTAAACATGATTTTTAAACTCCTTGAATGATAGTTTAGAGTTTTCAATTGAGTGCAATTTCTTTAAAAAGCGATCTTTAAATGAGAAATTGAAATGCACTCCTGAAATCATCTGCTTTTTAACACCATACTTTTTAGCCAATTCCTCACGGTACTTTTGAGATTCCTCCCCTTCCTCAGAGTATTGGGCTATCGGTATCTGGTCCCAATACGGCAGGATACATGGGATTGACTGAAACCACAGGTATTCATCATCCGGAAGAGATGAATTGACCAAATCAGACAATAGGGAAAATGTAGAAAAAGCCTCATCTATGGTGTCGAAAGTGGGAGTGATAATTTCGATTTGACTTTCTGAAAAATCAGTAGTGACAAGAGGATTTGTTAATTTATCGCCAAAAATAGCTGGATGAGGTGTTAAAGATAACTTACCATCCTCATTGGCGCGCAAGCTTTCCCATTCTATTCCAAATGAACCTTCCAAAATTTCATCTGAGGGTATTTTGGCTAAATTCTTTAAAATCATTTTCATCCCCCTTTTAGTTTAAATTTGTATCTCATTAACTTATATAGTTATGTCTAATTTTCCATAATCCTTGATGATTTTTTCAATATCAATTCCATTTTTTGTCAAATTTATTAAATCCTTTCCAGGGTTTGAATGTTTTTTAATTCTATCATACAATGGTTTTAGAAATATCTCCTCACCTATGTTCCTTTCCTTTAGACCATCAGATGAGAGATCAACAATGTCTCTAGATAAACGGCACAAATCATTTTTATTAATGAATCCTGGAAGTTTTTCCTGTATCAGAAGCTTTCTAAGTTCACCTGCGGTGTATCCCCTATGATACAATACAGTATCGTTGGTTATGATGTCTTCCAGTTCATCCAGTTTATCCTTAAGACCCAAGTGGAATGCCGCCACACACATTGAATCCCTTATCGGCTGTGTGCATATGCTTCTAAATTCAACGGTTCCTCTGAATGTGAGATTGATAAACTTAAACGGCCTTAGGTATTTAATATCATTGATGCATGGCTTGATGTCAATCTGGCGATATCTTCCATTACAATAGATTTCACCGGAAACGTAATCCTGTGCAAAGTATTCCAAAAGATTCATAGACGGGAAGTTTATATATGCACCATCACGCATCACGCAATAGATATTTAATGATTCCAGATATGATTGAAGGTCATTCAAGTCCTTGAATTCAACGTCATAGACTCCAATATTGTGAGGATTTACGCCATGGGTTGAATATTCCCATAGCGCATCCCTAAAGCAAGTAAATTGGTTATCTTCACCGTATAATACTGAATTTGAAAAGAGCAATGCCTTAATCGGCTCTATTTTTGAAAATACATTGATTGTCTTTACCAGATTTTCCCGGGTTACATCGAGCTGAACCTGGGATGCTGATGAAAACATTCCATATTCAGGGTATTTATGGAAATGCATTGGAACATTGTCATAATTCTTAAAGGATTTCAAGTGATGATAAAGCATCAGATACCTTTCTGATGGAATTGGCTCATTGACATTGTATTTCCTGTAGGGGTTGATTCCCATTCCGGTCAATGTGTGGTTATGCTGCTCAAAGGATTCCTTTACAAATGTATAATATTCACTGAATCTCTCATTTATTGAAAACAAATCCCTTTCACGACCCATAGCAAATTCAATGTTGTTGTATGAACAGTCATAACAGACTATATCATCATTCAAATGATTTTTCAGGGAAAATACATTCCCGTCATAATCGACACCGTCTGTTTTGAAATCACCGAACTGCCTTTGGAACTTCCCTGTGATTTCATGGACCACATTGAAATCAACCGCTTTTTTATCAAGATTAATAATCGGAATTTCAATTTCAATGCCTATGAAATTCTTGTTCTGATTGGTTGGTCTTATAAACTCTCCATACAATTGATTTCTAACCATCTCTTTATTGATCATCATTACCATCCTGATTTACTGTTTTCAAAAATTCTTCAATTGCCTTTTCATGAAATTCTGTGAAAATGAATTCATTATCATGTTCCTCGCTTTCAAACACGATATTGCCGTCAATCAAACCGAACAGCTTGTTCATCTCAACTTCCTTCCAGTCCTCATCATCATTTACAGGAGTTGAAGCCACCAAAAATCCATCATCATTTTTAAGGTAGTACAATGATTCCCTCATGTTAGAGTGGATGTAGGTCAAATCCCCATCGTAAATCATTATGTTGAGCTTGTTGTTTTTTGATAAGTCTGATATTATCCCGGCCAATAGATTGAAGCGTTCCTTTATGGTTGATGGTGCGCCTTTTGCGCTTTCAAACTCATTCACCTTGTCTATAATGTATAATAGTATTCGCTCAGAATCAGTGTCCCCATTCTCCTTATCTTTGTATTTGTCAAGTTCAGGATAATCAAAAATGGTTCCATTATGAATTAACATCCATGATCTGTTGTTATCATCTGCTTCGGTAAATGGGTGGCAATTGGGAGATATGATTTCACCAACCGTAGCTAACCTGATGTGAGCGAACACATTCTTTCCAACAATGGGATTGGATAATATATCCTTTAAGTGTTTGCTACATGTTGCTTTTACCGGCTCTTTTTGTATAATAAATTCATCGGATTGCATAGTTGCCAATCCCCATCCATGTGGATGTTCATCAGAGTGTTCGTAAAAACATTCAAGGCACTTATTTACTTGTTTTGGCGTATTAGAATTAAAACAAAAAATTTCACACATATATTATCCTCCCTCATTGGTTTATCACAATTGTTATATTGCGATAACATATGTTATATAGAATTTTATAGTATATAAAAATTTGCTAAAAAAAAGAAGAAAAAGGGGGATGAAAATCCCTATTTTTTTATGATTAATTTCTTGGTTAAGGCGTCCTTGCCATAAGTTATTGTATATTTAACCTTTTTGCCGACTTTAAGCTTTTTAACCATGGATTTTTTAACTTTCCATATTCCAACGCCCTTGCTGTTGGTTTTGACCTTATAAGTCTTGCCGTTGAACTTGACTTTCAGGGTCTTGCCTTTCAGATACTTGCCGTCAACCTTGCTCAGGGAAATCTTGACTTTAGTGGTCTTGGCAGACTTTTTGACCTTTTTGTCTGATGCTTTTATAATCTGTTTAATGTTGACCTTGTTGGTTGCGCTTACACCATTATAAGTGGTTTTGACATTGTATGATCCAGGCTTGATGCCTGTGTCAAGGTTCAGGGTTGCATATCCATTTGCATCGGTTTTGACATTGTTGTTCTTGCCGTTGAAGCTGATTACAACATTTTCGCCTGCAACCGGCTTACCATCCTTCATAACCAGTACTTTATATGATGCCTTGCCGCTGTACATGACATTAATGTCCTTGTTTTGAGTTAGCTTATAGACTGGAGACTGTGTAATGTTGATTGGGATAATGCTCCATTCATTAGAATACTCATCATCACCGGAATATAACACAATAGCAGTGTATTCTCCGTTAACCAAACCTTTAGGTCTGACTGTGGCGGTTCCGTTTACCGCATCAGCAATATAGTTAACTCCGTTGATGTTTACTATAATAGTGCCTGTAGCACCAGATGAAAGCTTGACGATAATATCATCATTAGCATTTTGAGAGATGCTTTCAATTGAATCATGGGCAATGCTTTCAATTGTGATGTTTTTTATTTCATCCCCATATTTCACATAGGATTTTAAAACTGTTGGAGTTGACGGCAGATTGATGATAAACATTGCCTTTCCGCCCACCAGTGTCTGGTCGCCCCAACCATATAAGGTCACTGTTCCGGAGACCGGAGTGTCTAAGATATCAGTAATATAGATTGGAATCTGAATTGTCCTGCCGACAAAATCGACAATCGATGAGTTAACATTTATTGAATAGAATTCAACATTTTCAGCATTGTTTTCGATAATGGCACTGCCGGGATTGTCTTCATAGACTCCCATAGGACCATAAAAAGAATTGCTTAAAATCTGATTGTTCATTCCTTTTATCCAAATATCGGCACCGTCACCAGCAGTGCTGTTAAGAAATCTATTGTTTTCGACAACACAATTGTTATTATCAAAAATATAAATTGCACCACCGTTTCTTGTGGAATGACTATCAATGAATTTATTGGATTTTACGGTAATGTTATCTCTATTAATGGAAATTGCTCCCCCATCACGATTACATGAACTGTTGATGAAGTTGGAGTTAATTATAGTGGAATTGAAACCAGATACTCCTATTGCTCCCCCATCAAAATATGCATAATTGTTGATAAAATTGCAATTGTCAATAATTGCATTCCTACCACTTGATTCAATTGTTCCGCCACTTGATGCAAAATTATTGGTGAAATTAGAGTTCAATACGGAAACATTATCACCCCGTATAAGAATAGCACCACCCGCTCTTGCATTATTATCTTCAAAAACACATTCATCTATTATGTTATTTGCGGTAAATTGTCCTATTTTAATGGCTCCTGCATCTTGGGTTGCAGCATTATTTATAAAACTGCAGGACATTATTTTACAGTTTGAACCGGTTATGTCAATAGCACCAACATCTGTACTCTCATTATAATAACTCCCCTCATGCATATTATACTTCTGAATTATTGGCGCATATCCATTTATGAATTTGATGCCCTTTATAACCACATTGCTTGCGGCAATATTCATTATGCTTGATATTCCATTCGCATCCAGTGTGGCTATTGAGTTAGGGTTTGACTGTGAGCCCCCAATTAGGGTTATGTTATTTTTTGTTACATCAATTGGGTTTCCTGAATTTGAATAATACTCGCCGTTGAGATAAATTGTTTCTCCTTCGCTAGCGGAGTTTATCCAACTTTGAATATCTGAAAACTCATATGCTCTGACGACGTCCTCTTTTAATTTGTTATCTTCATTATTTTCATTGAGAACATCATCAGAAGAAGTCTGTTCATCAATCTGATTAATTGTTTCTGTTGAAATGTCTTGTAAGTTGCTTTTCTCGAAAGTTATATTGTCCTGGGCCGTTACCGCTCCTATGGACAATATTAAAGAAAGTAGCAAAGCAACAAGAAGTAGTTTTTTTGTAACTTTCATTTTCTTAACCTCTACTTTTTGAACTATTAAAAATAGTTAATTGATTATTTAACTTTCATTATATAAATAGTTATACAATTTAATAAATTTTAAAATCAAAATTTTACAAAATGAGAATATAGTTAAAAAAATTTATACAGTTTAGCATTACCTAAATACTTGACAATATACAATTATAACATTGACATGATGTAATCAGTCAAGAAAATAAGACACAAGCAGCAAAAAAAATAGAAAAAAGGCAGATTTAACTGCCTTTCCAGAAAATCTTATCCTGTGATAAAGGATCTTTTAAAACACCCAACTTAACTTCCAGGTTCATAAAGTCCATTACATCCTGTTTGTAGGTATCATTCAAACCTGATATGAATGGGAAACTTGCCATTGAAGTCTTTTCAACCTCAACATCACTTACAATGTCACTTGGAAGCATTTCCGCAGCCTCATCAGGTTTTTCATTAATGAATTTTGTTGCGTTTTCATGGATTTCCAATATCTTTTGGGTCTCGTTCGGCTTGTTTTCAAGGAACTTGTCTGTTGCCACAACAACACAGCATGGATGCTCAGGCAGTATGTCCTTTGAACCTGCAAGGACGGTAGCACCGTTTTTCTCAGCAATAGTCACATAAGGCTCAAATGTTATCATACCGTCAATCTTTCCGGTTTTGAGAGCATCATTCATTGAAGGAACCTTCATTGCTGAAACCTTCAAATCAGAGATTTTCATTCCATTCTGCTCAAGGTAGTAGGTCAACAGCATGTGCTGGATTGAAGCCTCACCCGGTGTTGCTATCTTTTTGCCAGCCAAATCGGAAACATCGTTAATTCCTGAGTCTTTGGCAACGACGATTCCTGACCCTTCAGTCTGTGCGGCGGAAATTACCTTGACCGGAACTCCTTTGGCAATTGATGAAAGAACCGGTGTGATTCCAACATAACCCACATCAACTTCACCGCTTGCCATTGCAGTCATCAAATCTCCACCATTGTTGAACTGTACCAGTTTGGTATTGATTCCATTTTCCTTGTATTTGCCCTGAGCGTCTGCAACAAACAATGCCGCATCGTGATCAGAAGGCAGATACCCGATTGTTACAGTATCGCCTGAACCTCCCAAAAGGAAATATCCTCCGGCAATAACAATAACGATAATTGCAATAATAATTGCGATAACTTTATTATCCATTTAATCACCAATAATAATTATATTAAAGAAATGATTAAAAGGTTTTGATTATGGTAGCGGAAAAGATCACTCAATGCATGAAACCCCACGGAGAAGAGGGCTACGAGACCATTGAAAACATGAACGAGAACCATCAGGAAATCTCCGAATATGCATTCGAATGCCTTGAAGTTGGCAAAAACGACAGGATATTGGACATCGGTTGCGGCGGCGGAGTAAACATTGAAAAGTTTTTAAAGCTTACTTCAAACAGTGTTGACGGACTTGACTATTCCGAAGTATCAGTTGCCGCATCAATAAGACAAAACCAGGATGCGGTGGACAATGAAAGATGTAAAATCATGCAGGCCGATGTGTGCGACATGCCGATTGACGATGAAAGCTATGATTTGGCATCTGCCTTTGAAACCGTTTACTTCTGGCCAGAAATAAGGAAAACATTCAAGGAAGTGGCAAGAATAATCAAACCAGGAGGACAGTTCATGATAGCTCTTGGAACCGACGGCAACCATCCCGATGATGAAAAATGGCTGGCCACAGTTGAGGGAATGAGCGTATACACTCCGGAGGAACTGGAAGAATATCTTCTTGATGCAGGTTTCAAGAGTGTGAAAAGTAGCGTTAAGCCAAATGATTATATTCTGGTAGTTATTGCTCAAAAATAATTTAAAAAAAAAGAGTTTAAGTAGATGTTATTGCATCTTAGAATGCAACAGCTTCCACTTTGTTGTTTTTGTTGAATTCGTTTAATTTGGACATTAGGTCATTGTTTTTTATGTTGCTTGAGTCTTTTGCCCAGATTGCTACGATGTATTCTTTTCCGTCTGCTTTTATGACTTCACTGACACCATGGGTTGCGTGGTCATAGTCTGTGAAGTTTGCAATTTTGTCAATTTAAATCACTAATCTGCAGCATTAATATAGATTATGTTTAATGTTATGAAAAAAAGTAAAACAAATATTTCCCCAAGTGTCAGGGAAAAATAAAAAAAGAGATTTAAAAAATGTTATAGCTCAAAGTTAAAGCTTACTGTTGTAAACTTCATTCCGCTGTCCCTGATTTTTTTGGACTTGATGTCAACATTTCCGTACTGCTTTAGGAAAGTATTGATTTCATTTGAGACAGATTGATAGTTTTTTCTGTCATAGACACGGTAATTTCCCATGAACTTAACAGTATCACTGGTTTTGAGAATGTTTACCTGATCCATCCTGTATGATTCGTTGTTTTTCTCCAAAGTGGAGTTAACTTTTTCCACTATCTCTTTTTTGATTTTATCTTTTTCCTCATCACTTATCATGATATCTCCCCCGGAATTTTTTGAAGCAAACAAAAGGCGAATAAACCATCTTTATTAATATATTTAATTCACATTATTGTTAAACATTAAGCCGCCTCCCAATTCATTTTTGAATTTTTTGAAAAAAAATATCCCCTATAAAGAACTCCAACCAACCAAATACCTTAAAAAACTCAACAAATCTAATGTTGAGGGCCATTATCGGTCAAGAAGCTTCGATGAACTGCTGGTGACAGTCTATTGCAATGAAAAGGAAATCATCGATGAGATATTCAAGGAATGGTTCATGGCCAATAATGATTTGATGGCTCAGGAAGCCTTTTCATATGAAATGAATGACAAATAGTACATTGAAAAGCTTAAGGGATAACTCTTGTATGATTCGTTGTTTTTTCAAGAGTGGAGTTAATATTTTCTACTATCTCTTTTGATTTTGGAAATAATATCCATAAATTATTATAAAATACCATTAAAATTACCCTATGAACTTCCTATGAGCTATTTTCACATTACTCTGATTAACCATTGCATACTGCATAGTAGTGTCAATCTGTACATGACCCAATAACTTTTGAACCTGTTCAATCGGCATTCCCTTATCGATTGCATTAGTCGCCATTGTTCTTCTGAATTTATGAGGATGCACTTTTTTAATATTGGCCTCCCTGCCAAGTTCACGTATTCTCCTCTCGACTCCATTAATCCCAAGTCTATTGTAAGGTTTTTTAAATGACACGAATAATGCAGGATTATGATCTTTTCTTGACGCCAGATATTTTTGCAGATGAATTTTTGTTTTAGCATCAAAGTAAACAATACGTTCAGAGTCTCCTTTACCCAATACTACACATTCCCGTTCATTAAATAAAACATCATCAATATTCAAATTAACTAGCTCACCCACACGTATACCAGTTGAAGCCAAAAGCTCAATCATTGCCAAATCCCTAATGTTGCTGCAATTGTCCCTTAAAATCTCAAAATTTTCATCCGATAAAACTTCTTTAACAACCTTTCTGGTTTTAATCTTATGAATTCTTCGAACAGGATTTTTAAGAATATAATCCTCATCTTCAAGCCAACTGAAAAAACTTGAAAGAACACGACGTATATTGTCAATAGTTGATTTAGATGCAGTAGTTTGGTCTTTATAGTCAGACAAATATTTTCTCAAATCATCAGTAGTGATGTTTTCAATTTTTAAATTAATTGAACCCAACATCTTGAAAATAGTTGTTTTATAATAAGCAATAGTTCTTTCTGAACATCCCTCAATTTGTTTAGCTGAAAGAAAATTAACCACCAAATCATGATTTTCTTTTGATTCATCAATTGTTAAATTCTTATCCTTTTTAATAACCTCAAAATCATTTAATACTGATTCAAGAGCATGATTAAGTTCAGATATTTGAGATTCATTTAAATAATATTTCATTTTAGTTTTAATTAAATTAATTAAAATATTTTTCATGAAAAATCACCATATACAAATATCTTTTTAATAAATTTTGAAATTATATACAGCATCAAATACTACGATTTAGCGGATTTGATGATGAATGGAAATCGGTTAAATTGGGTGATATTTTAACATTTTATTCTACAAATTCATTTTCAAGAGAAAAATTGAATTATGAACAGGGAAATGTTAAAAACATACATTATGGCGATATTCACACTAAATTCCCAACAATATTATCTGTTCATGATAATAAGGATATTCCTTTTATTAACAATGACATAGATTTGTCTAAATACAAAGATAGTCAATATTTACAAGATGGGGATTTAATTATTGCTGATGCTTCAGAAGATTATGCTGATATTGGAAAAGCTATTGAAGTTAAAGATATTAATGATGAAAAAGTGTTAGCCGGTTTGCATACAATTTTAGCTCGTGATGAAAAAAATATAACAATTAATGGTTTTAAAGGTTATCTATTTTTAACAGATGATTTAAAAACAAATATTAAACGAATTGCAAACGGAATTTCGGTGTTGGGAATAAGTAAGAATAATTTATCTAAATTAAGTGTTAATATTCCTTCTAAGAGTGAACAACAGAATATTGTAAATTTATTTTCATTTATTGATAAAAAAATTGAATTATTGGAACATAAATATGAGGATTATCAGAATTTCAAGAAGTACTTGATGCAACAGATTTTCGCACAGAAATTAATTGATGCAACAGATTTTCGCACAGAAATTAAGATTTAACTTCAGTGATGAATGGAAGTATCTAAGTGTTAATGATATTTTTAAATCTGTTTCTCCAAGAAGATATCAAATAAAAAGTGCTGAAATAAATGATTATGGTGATTTTGAGGTTATTGATCAAGGCCAAGATGAAATTGCTGGTTATTTTGATGATAAAAATAAATTATGTCATGAGTTGCCTATTATTATATATGGAGACCATACAACATTTGTTAAATTTAGAGATAAACCATTTATTGTTGGAGCGGATGGTGTTAAACTTTTATTACCAAAAATAAATACTATTCCAAAATATTTATTTTATGCATTAGAACACTTTAATATCAAACCTGAAGGGTATAAAAGACATTTTTCAATTATAAAAAATGTAAAGTTGCCTATACCAAATTTAGAAGAACAAAATAAAATATCTGACATGTTTTCTAATGTTGATATAAAAATAAACTGTACTCAAAAACAACTTGATGAAACAAATGAATTTAAAAAAGGATTGCTCCAACAAATGTTTGAATATATGCCAAAGCAGATAATTCTTAATTTCTGTGCGAAAATCTGTTGCATCAAATATTTTTTGAAGTTTACATATGAATCGTGTTTCTTTTCCAATAATTCTATCTTTTTATCAATAGTAATTAAAAAATTAGCAATTTTTTCTTGTTCTGAAATAGATGGAAGTTTAATTTTGAATTTTCTAATATTTTCCATAGATAAAGCTGGTTGGGAGCTTTTAGTAACATATTTTAGTATTTCTTTTTTAATTAATATAGAATTAAAATAAAATTTAAGTAAATCAGGATTAACCTCTTCATCACATCTTATTCTACATACATTAGGTGCTAAATAATATTTATCATTTTCTGAGATTAATGCAACTTCACCAATGGTTCCAACATATGTAAATAATAAATCACCAATATATAACTTACTTCTGTTTAATTTAGTAAAATCACTATTATCAATATATTTGACATCAGATAAGTCTAATTTATTATTTTTAATGTTTAATCCTCTTAAAGCAATAATATTGCCCTCATCAGAATAATTAACATATTCTGTGAATTCAAATCCAGCTAATTTTGTAACATCACTAATTTCACCTAATTGATGCGATTTCCATTCTTCATCAAATCCACTAAATCGTAGTTGGTAAATATGACTCAAATAAACAAAATAATATAAAAACAATAATTAATTAAACAAAAATAATAAATTTAAATTATTATTAAAAATAATTTAAATTAAAAAATTTAAGCATTCAAACAAACATTTGTTGGAGCAAACCTTTTTTAAATTTTATAACCTCATTTAATTCAGTATTATTATTTAAAATTTTTAAATTAATTGTTTTAAATAAATTTGCTATCTTTTGTTGTTCTTCAATACTTTGAGGAATCTTGTGTTTCGTATTAAAGAAATCTTGAACATTAATATTTAATAACCCATGATTTCTAGCACCTTCTACAGCAATTGAATATATTTCTTTATACCACATTGTTGTTTCAAAATATTCTTGTAAGAAATCACTATCAACGTTAGTTGGTTTAAAACAGATATATAATGTAGATAATGCTCCCATATCATAATCATTTAATCGTTTAATTGCACCAAATGGATATCCATTTGAATAACTTTTATTATATGCAAATTCACCATTTTTGATTAAATAATAATTTTTTAAACTTTTACTAGCAACTATTTTATTAAAAAATTTTTCTTGATCAATTAAACCATGTTCCGCGGAGATTGTTAATGCTAAATTTGATTCTAACTTAGTGTTTTTTCTTGTTACTCTTTCAACAATATCTTTTAATCGGACTATTTCCCATTCCTCATCAAAATCAAATCTTAATTTCTGTGTGAAAATTTGTTGCATCAAATACTTTTTGAAATTTTGATAGAATTTAAGTTTATTTTCCAACAATCTAATTTTTTTATCAATTATTCTGAAGAAATTAGCAATTTTTTCTTGTTCAGTTTGATTAGGGTAATAAATTTTCAGTTTTTTTATTTCAGCTTGACTAATCATTGGAACAGCAGTGCTAGAAGATTTTCTAATCACTTCTTTTTTAAGTTTTGAAGTAGTTAGTAAATAATGTAAAAAAACATTATTTATCTTAAAATCCTTTAATAAAACCATACTAGGATTTATTGTAGCTTTACCAATTTCTTTATCGATTAAAGCAGATTGTCCTAATGTGCCTCGTTGAGCTAGAATAATATCTCCAGTATGGACTTTAATTTCTGGTGATTCCTCATATTTTTCCCAAGATAAATAATCAGGATCATTTAAATTTAATTTATCATTAGAATCAATGTGTTTTCCACCTAATGTTAAAGCACCTTCATTTTCTCCAACTAAATCTGATTTTGCATATCCTCTAAATCCAATTCTGCCTTTAACCTCACAAACATCACTTAATCTAGCACTTATAAAATTATCATCAAATCCACCAAATCGTAGTTTAGGTACCATTTTTTCTTCAACCATAATACCAACTCAGTCAAATATTGGAGCTTGAATGCCTAATTCATCACAATACTTTTTAATTTCAGCATCAACTTCTTTCATTTCTTCATTGATTTTTTTAAGTTCTGAAACAACTTCATTCAAATCAATTGCTTCCTCTTCTTCAAAAGTATCCACATATCTTGGAATATTCAAATTATAATCATTTTCCTCAATCTCTTCCAAACTGGCTTTATGTGAATATTTCTCTATTTCTTCACGTTTTGCATAGGTATCAACAATTTTTTCAATATCTTGAGATCTTAGTTTGTTCTGATTTTTAACTTTTTCAAAGTCTTTGCTCGCATCAATGAAAAGTATATCCGCATCGTCTTCACGACATTTTTTAAATACCAATATTACAGTAGGTATACTGGTTCCATAGAATATATTTGCTGGAAGTCCAATAACAGCATCAAGGTAGTTTTTCTCATCAATCAAGTATTTACGTATTACTCCTTCTGCTGCTCCCCTGAATAATACTCCATGAGGCAATACGATTCCCATTGTTCCATTTTCATCCAAGTGATAAATCATGTGTTGTACAAATGCATAATCTGCCTTTGATTTTGGTGCTAGTTTACCATAAGCGGAAAATCTTTCATCATCCAAAAATGATTTATCTGAAGACCATTTTGCAGAAAATGGAGGATTGGCTACAATAGCCTCAAATTTAGTGTCAATATGTTGAGGATATTCTAATGAATCACCCTGTTTTATATCAAAATCAGCATATTTTACCCCATGAAGAATCATATTCATTCTTGCAAGGTTATAAGTAGTCTGATTTAACTCCTGACCATAGAAATCACCAATTTGAGCTTCTTTTGAAACTCGAAGAAGTAACGAACCTGATCCACATGTTGGATCATAAACGTTTTTAAGCTTATTTTTTCCCAATGTGACAATTTTAGCAAGGATTTTTGATACTTCCTGAGGAGTATAGAATTCTCCAGCTTTTTTACCGGCACTAGATGCAAACTGACTTATTAAGTATTCATAAGCATCTCCTAAAATATCTGATTCATCATCATCAAGTTTAAAGTCAATGTCATTTAAGTTTAAAAGGATTTTTGAAATCAGTTTGTTTTTATCATCATCACTTCTTCCAAGTTTTGAAGAATTCAAGTCAACATCTTCAAATAGATTGCTGAAGTCATCTTGACTGTCAGCACCCATTGAAGAGTTACTGATATAATTTAGAGATTTCATCAAATCTTCCAGTATGAATTTATCAATTTTAGCATTTTCTATGATATTACTAAATAAATATTGAGGTTCAATGAAATATCCTAATGATGAAATTCCCTCTTCTTCCAAATCTGCTTTATAATCATCTTTTTTCCAAGCTTCTGCAAATGTTAATTCATCTTCTTTTAATTCTTCATTCATGTGCATTTCCAGTTTTTCAGATAAGTACCTGTAGAAAATAAATCCAAGAATATAATTTTTAAATTCATTTGCATCCATGTTTCCTCTTAACTCATCTGCTATTGCCCAGAGTTTGCTTTCTAAACTGTTTTGATAATTTGACATGTCTTTACCTCCAAACCATATAGTCAACAATTAATAATCAAATTTTTTAAATAAATCAATGATTTCAATTTTTATAGTATTAACTTTCTTTTTACGTTCTTTGAATTTTAATTTATCAATAAATGATTGTTTAAGTAAATCATCATCAATTTTTCCAGAAAATTCAAATATTTCAAAGACTTTACGAGCTTTATCTTCATTTAAATGTTCCTTATCAACAATTTCACACATAGCCTCTTTCCTCTCATGGCGCATGAACTTGTCAAACTCTTCACTAACATTAGTAATTTTCGTATCTATATTGCCAAGTCGTTCATTGATGAATTTCTCAATCAAATCAATTTTACTGCGTAAATTCTCATGTTCTTTCATTATGCTAATAATACGCTGTTTATCATGTTCAAAACTACTACTATTTTTATCTAAATCGGCTAGAAGGTTTAAAATATAATCAACATTGATTTGATCATTTCTAAGCAATTCCAGCTCAAAATCTATATCTTTTAAAATAGATTCAGTCTCACCACCAGGAGTTTTAATTTCAGCATAAATATCTAAATAGACACTTCTAAAATCATTGAATTCCTGCTCTTCAATTTTAACATCTTTCCAATCAAATTCAGTGAAGATATCCAATTTATTTTTATTACGTATCAAATCTCTGAAAATTAAAACAAAACTTTCTTTATCTTTTTCACTCTGAAGTTCTAATGCATCACTAGCTGTTTTAACTAATTTAAACAATCTTTCCAAATCCTGGTTGAACCATTTAACAAATGTTTCATACGGAGGCATGATAATTTCATCAAGTGCATTAGGATCTGAAAACAGTGCAATAGCATTATCGACATTTTCTTTTAAATTAGTAAAGCAAATAATATTTCCCTGTGATTTTCGCTTGTTATATATACGATTAGTTCTTGAAAATGCCTGAAGCAAACCATGATATTGCAGATTCTTATCCACATATAATGTGTTAAGCAGTTTACTGTCAAAACCTGTTAAAAACATATCCACTACAAGTAATAAATCAATTTCACGATTTTTCATTCTCTTAGAAACATCTGCATGATACAGCTTAAAATCATCACTTGTGAAATTGGTTTCAAACATTTCATTATAATCTTGCATATACTTATCCAATAAATCTTGGGAATGCTCACTTTCACTTAAATCCTCATTAGCCTTAAAAGTAAATATTGTTACAATTTTTAAATCATGGTCTTTTTTCTTAAATAAATCATAATATTTATGAATTACTCCACCTCGCGAAACTGTAAACATTGCATTAAATTCCCTATTGCGAGTTTTTCTATCATAACTTTCAATAACATGATCTACAATCTGATTTAAACGTTTATCAGATTCCAAAAATTCCTTAGTATCAATTTTTGAAACTTCTTTATCCGGAATTTCCTTTAATTTCGCTCCACCAAAGTAATCAACTGAAAAACCCA
The DNA here is from genome assembly GCF_902788255.1 of uncultured Methanobrevibacter sp. Classification (NCBI taxonomy): domain Archaea; kingdom Methanobacteriati; phylum Methanobacteriota; class Methanobacteria; order Methanobacteriales; family Methanobacteriaceae; genus Methanobrevibacter; species uncultured Methanobrevibacter sp. The sequence goes on along the minus strand of NZ_CADAJR010000031.1, from coordinate 9,577 downwards.
AAACATTATTATCAGCAATTGCATCCTTAATCACATATTCATGGAGTTTTTTACCAAATATATCTTTTGTAGTTCTTGTACCGTCAGAATTTGCTGCAAAAATTGGTGTTCCAGTAAAACCAAAGGATAATGCATTAGTAAAGAAATCTGTGATTGATTTGTGCATTTCACCAAATTGACTCCTGTGACACTCATCAAAAATCAATATAATATTTTTATCCTTAATTCTTTGAAGTTTAGCCTTATCCCCTGCAGTTTTAACAGCCTTAGATAACTTTTGAATAGTGGTAGTTATCAATTTACCTTTTCCATCAGTTGTTAGGTTTTTGATTAATACTCCTGTATGTTTTGTTGTGTTCACACATCCATCACAGAAACTATTGAATTCCTTATTTGTTTGAAGGTCCAGATCACGCCTATCAACAACAAATATTACTTTATATATTGATTCATCTTCTGCAAGCAATTGACTAACTTTATAAGAAGTCAAAGTTTTACCAGAACCTGTTGTATGCCAGACATAACCATTTTGTTTAATTTCCAATGCCTGGTGAAGGACCGCTTCAACAGCATATTTCTGATAAGCTCTTAAAACCATTAGTGTTTTTGATGACTCATTTAAAACCATATATTTAGAAATCATCTTTGCAATATTACATTTTTCCAAAAAGGTATCTGCAAACTCATCAAGTGAATGGATATTGTTATTTTCCTCATCCTTCCAAAAGAATGTGAATTCATATTGCAAGTCTTTTTTAAGTCCATTAGCGAAATATTTGGTGTTAACACCATTACTTACAACGAATATCTGAATGTAATTGAAAAGACCTTTGTAGGAATGTAAAGTGTAGCGAGTAATTTGGTCAAATGCCTCTTTTAATGGCATTCCACGTCTTTTAAGTTCTATTTGAACCAAAGGTAAACCATTAATTAATAACGTAACATCATACCTGTTTTTATGTTTGCCTTTCATAGTTATTTGATTTGAAATTTGGAAGATGTTTTTACACCAATCCTTTTGGTTTAAAAATTTGATATAAAAAGGATTATCTTTCCTGTCAATAAAAAAATGATCCCTTAATTTTTTTGCCTTATCAAATATAGAACCCTGGTCCAAAAACAATAAAACTTTTTTAAATTCTTCATCTGTCAATTCACATTTGTTTAATCGTTCTAATTGAACCTTAAAATTAGCAATTAATTCCTCTTCATTTCTAATTTTGATTCTCTCATATCCACTATTTGACAATCTTTTAATTAAATTATCTTCTAAAACCGCTTCACTTTGAGTTGACATTTTAATTACCCACAAATAATTAGAAAATATGTTTATATTGTTATTAACTTTATTTAATTTATTATATAACCATTTTGTAAAAAATAGGCTTTAGATTAGTTATTTCGATTTTTAAATCAAACTTCATATTCCCATAGACTATGTAAGAATCAGTAAAACATCGGGATTATATTAAAATTAAATTATGAATATTTTCCTTTAAAACAGCATACCCGTCAGTGTGACACAGATATACTGTTCCCCCAATGGTTTCTAAATCCTGTGTTTTGACAAATCTTTTTATTGTGTCAAAACTTATTTCAGTGGTTTTGAAATGGCTTTTCATATTATTTGAAATTTTTGCAATTGGAGATGATCTAGCAGCAATTTCTCTTGGAACGATGAAAAATTTAATTGCACCATGTTCGTAGAGTTTGTATCCTCTTCTGCATTCAAATTCAAAATTTTCAGGATTTAAATATGAATCAAGGATACTGTCGGTTTCATGCTGACCTGAAATCAAGTCTAAAAACTTTATTGGCATGTTACCGCCCATAGGACGACAGTTGACTTCAATCAAAACCGGCCCATTATCGTCAACCATAAACTCTTCATGAACGGAACCATATTGGATTCCCAATGCATCAGCCACATTATATGCATATTCAACAATATCTGCCTCTCCAAGACCCAGATCATTAATGGTTTCCATATAATCATAGATATAGGTACCATCAGAAGAAGAAACATTATGATATTTCCAAATGGTGGTTACGCGATGCACTCCATTACAGGAAACGGTATTCACAATATATTCATCGCCCTTAATACGCTCCTGGACGACAAATTCTTTCAGTTCATCACCATAGAGGTTTACTCTTTTAAACTGTTCAGTTAAATGCTCAATCAACTCCTGCCGATTTAAACAAATCCTCATACCCACTGAACCTGAACTGTAGACCGGTTTGACAACAACTTCCTCCAGACCTTCACTGTCATAGTATTCAATGGCCTGTTCAACTGAAGTTATGACCTGACCCTTTATATGTCTAAGGCCACTTTCTGCAATTTTTTCCTGCATCTTGTCCTTCAAAGTCAAATAGTCAATGTTTTTGTAGGGATTACCCAACAAATTCAAGTCATCCGCCAATCGTGTGGCTAAAATAACTCCCTTTTCTGAAGCCGGAATCACTAGCAACGGGTCATATCCCCTAACCATCTCAAGAGTTTCCTCATAGGAATCCTTTTCATATATTGTCTCAAAATCAGCATCGATGGAATTGGCATACTCATCAACCATTCGGTTATATTCCTTGTTCTCTTCAGTAACTTCATCTACATTCAATCGCAATACAACAGGATTATAATTCCTGTTGATTATATCCTGAATAAAATTTACCCCTGTTGAAGCAACTTCAACAACTACAATATTCCTCATGTTCGCCAAATTTTATTATTATATACAATATTTTATACATTTTTTAATATAAAATACTAATCCAATTTCAAAATATTTAAATATTATTTTGTACTAACTTAACTTCATGGAAAAAATAACTATTGTTATATAATTAACATTTCAAAGCAATTCTATTTTTTCCATACAAAATAACTTGAAAAAAGCATAAATGTTATTTGATTAAGTTATTCAGAAGGTAGAGTCTAAACAAAACTCCTTAATATATATTCTACCAACAAAAACAAGAAACTCGCCAAGAGCACCACTAATCCGGTGCTCTTAATATATTTAAATTTGAGACGACAAATGTATATGTGATAAAATGAATCTGGAAGATAAAATCAATATTGTCAAAGACATCCTAAAGGATGAAAAGGTAGCCATCGGATTTTCAGGCGGTGCGGACTCAACGCTGATAGCCCATCTGGCATCAAAATATGCAGAGGACACACTAGCAATAACAATTGACAATCATCTCTTTCCAACCGGTTTTATAGATCATGTAAATGAAATGTGTGAAAGATTTAAAATCAATCATGAGATTATCGACATCAATTTTTATGAAAATGAGAATTTCCTAAAAAATGACCTGAAAAGATGTTTCACATGCCGCAGCATGATGTATGATGAAATCGAAAAGCTTGCCCGCAAAAAAGGCTTTGACTTTATCTGTGACGGAAACAACATAAGTGATCTTGTAATTGACAGGCCGGGAATTTTGATAACCTATTCAAAGGGATTCAACACCCCCTTGATTGAGGCAAGATTAACTTCAAAAGAGATTCATGAATATCTGAACCGAAACAATATCCCTTACTCCAGGTCAACAACCTGTCTTGCAACAAGAATTGCGGCAAATACCCCCACAACACCTGAAAAAATCAGAAAAATCAGCTTCTGTGAGGATTACATTTTAGGCAATACCAACTGTGAAATAGTCAAAGTCAGGGACAATGGGGAAGTTGGTATTATTGAAGTGGATGACATCGGTGAAATTTTAAGGGACGGCAAATATAATGAAATCAATGATGCATTAAAAGGGCAAGGATTTAGAAAAGTTGCATTAAATTTATCACAAATTGATGATAACGAGGACATTGTTCTTGACTATGAAATGGGTTCATTTTCATACAGGCTGCCGTTTACAATAAACCTTGAAAATACAATGTCCGAAATCAAAAGTAAAATTATTAATGAAACCAAAAACAAAATTGAATTAGAAAATATTGCAATCAGCCAAAACGGATTGGTTGAGGGAAACGACTTTAAGACTTATGAAGATGCATTGAATGCATTCATGAACATACTACCAAAATTAAGAAGAAATATAGGTGAATAACATGCCAACAAGATACATAGGTGACGGATACTGGGAAATAGCTTCCCGTCAAATGAGTATAGTAACCAGAAGTGAACAGGAAAGATTCAAGGATGCCCAAATCACGGTCATTGGCTGTGGAGGAATAGGCGGACAGACAATTGAAATGCTTGCAAGAATGGGTATCGGAAAACTGGTGCTTGTCGATGAGGATGCATTTGACCTTTCAAATCTTAACCGCCAAACATTGGCATCAATTGCCGAATTGGGCCTTTCCAAAAGTGCAGTTGCCAAGGAAAAGGTCAGACTGATAAATCCCTATGTAAAGGTTACCGCCTATGACGAGCATGTAGACCAAAGCAATATTGACAAAGTCATTGGAGACTCAGACATCGTAATTGATGCACTTGACAATGTATTGACCCGTGTCATAGTATCCAGAAAGGCTAAGGAAAAAGGAATACCATACATTCACGGCGCAATTCATGGAACATTAGGCCAAATCACCGTATTCCTTCCAAACAGCGACAAAACTTACGAGGAAATGTTCAACCTGCCTTCTGTTGGAAAAGAGCTAAATGATGAAACCATTGATGCCCTGAAGAACGTTACATCAGGTGTTCCACCGGTCATTGCGGCAACTCCGAATCTGATCGGATGTCTTGAGGCGATGGAGGCATATAAAATAATTACAGGAGTCGGTAAGGTTACCGTAGCTCCAAATATATTGACTTTCGACCTGCTTGATTTAAGTTCATTTTCTTTAAATGAACTTTAAACCTTATTTTTTTAGATTCACCCTTTCAGGTGCGGTATATACTGTAAACCTGTTGTCACGGACAAAACCGACCATCGTAATATTTCCCGCCTGGGCCACATCAATACCTGATGATGCGGGCGCAGCATTTGATATGATTATTGGCACACCGACACGTATCACCTTAATCAGCATGTCAGCGGGCATCCTTCCACTGTATGAAATGTAACATCTGCTAAAATCATAACCTTCTTTTGAAGCGGCTCCGATTACCTTGTCCACCGCAACGTGACGGCTTACATCCTCACGGATGATGATTTTATCCTCAAATTTCAGCTGTGCAACATGAACACCTGCAGTTTTCTGCCAAATTTTGGCCTCATCTGTCAGGTGCTTGATATCCCTGATGATTTGTGTTGCATCAATTGTCAAATCAGAGGTGTTGGGCTCTATGGTTTTAAGTTCGGAACGAATCCCTCCGGCATTGTCAGAGTTTACCCCCTGATATTCCAATAGCCTGCAAACACAGGCATGTTCACAGTTGCCTTTTCTCTCCTGAACTATGCCCTCCTGTTCCATGTCCTCTTCAGGATCATGTGAGAGCTTTGTTGAAACGAGCACATTTGTCCCATCGAGCCTGATGGATTCAATATCCGAGTAATCCTTGATGAGTCCCTCACCTAAACAGTATCCAATTGCAAAGTCCTCCAAATCCTTGGGATATGTGGAAAATTTCCTTGGAGGCAAATAATCGATGAACAGATATGTATATTCATCATCCACACTGTTTTCCTTGATTGTTTCGTATTTTCCATCTTTCCATTGAATTACTTCAGTCTGTCTTATGAAATCCATCTAATCACCTTCAATATAATATATTAACAATTTTTATATTTAAGTTTTAAAAAAAAACTATTTGTCCGAATCAATCAGACAAACGCTTTCCTTTTTCCAGTAACAGTTATTGCAGGTCCTGCACTCTGACTTGCCATAGCCGTTTTTCTTCCATTCACTTAAAAATCCGGGGTTTTTAACGAAAGGCCTTTGCATGGAAATGAAATCAATATTTGTAGAGTTAAGCAGATTTTCCATGGTTTCCATATCTTTCCATCCCCCTCCTAAAACAACTGGAACATCAACAGAACTTGCCACCCTATCTGCAAAGCCAACAAGCATGTCCTGATTATCCTGACCCTTTCTGAAGTATTGAGGTGAGAGGAATCTGGTAATCTGTAAGCGGTCAGCACCGTTTTCAGCCAAAATCTTACATATCTCCAATGAATCATCCTTATCCTGATAGAGATTGACCTTGCAGTGCACATGAAGATTGGTTGTCTTTTTAATCAGCTTAATTATTTCAATGATCATTCTTACACGGTTGTATGTATTTCCACCATAGTCATCGCCACGTGTGTTTTCAAAGGGATCCATGACCCTTGAGAGATAGAAATTGTTTCCGATGCACAGTTCAACTCCATCAAAGCCCGCAAACATTATCTTTTTGGCAGCCACCACATAGTCCGCCTGAATTGTCCTTATATCCTCAATTGTCAAATCGTTGACTTCCATCATCTGCTTGCCGTTGACATTGCAGTTTACAAAACCAATCTGTGCAAGTATCGGGACATTATAGTCATGTACATCATCAACAACTTCCTTAAAATCCTTTATAAACATTGGAGAATTAATATAATGAGTAAAGTCACTGAAACGGTCATGAGAATACATTGAAATCATCTCTGTTGTAATGACCCCAACATTGTTTTTAGCCAATGTTTTGTACCTGTCAAAGATTTCCTGTGTCAGGTTTTTTGATGAATCGTTCTGAGATTCCCACAGACCATTTCTGATTATACGACTTGAAACATCAAGATTACCGAATTTTGTATTGTCAAATATAGCTTTCATGGTAAGATATTAGAAAGTATACTATAAAAAGAAGAAAGTAATTCAACAATTACCTACGGAGAAGTTAATTGTTGAAAGTCAATAGTATCTGAAATGGCCAAAGAATTCAGGACAAATCCTTTTCAGCCAAATATTTGCCTGTCAGACTCTTTGGAGATGTGATAATTTCTTCAAGTGAACCTGAAGCCAAAATGTCTCCGCCCCAATAGTTATCATCAATACCGATATCAATGATGTAGTCCGCATTGGCAATTAAATCCAAGTCATGCTCGATGACAATGACGGTAGCTCCCCTATCAATCAGATAATCCAAAACATTGATCAGGCGTTTCACATCAAGCGGATGAAGTCCTATTGTAGGCTCATCAAAAATGAATATTGAATTTTTCTGTGACTTTCCGATTTCAGAAGCCAGCTTCAGCCTTTGAGCCTCTCCACCGGACAGACTAGGTGTGGCTTCTCCCAAAGTCAGATAGCCCAGTCCCAAATCAGACAGTTTCTGCAGTTTACGGGTTACCTTTTCAAGACCGAAGAGCTCCTCCAACGCCTCATCGACAGTGAGAGACATGACATCTGCGATGGAAAGTCCATTATATGTAATCTCCTCAACTTTCTTGTCATACCTTGAACCGTCACAGTCCGGACATGTGATTTCCACATCCGGCAGGAACTGAACATCCATTGAAACGCTACCAGTACCGTTACAGGTCTCACAGCGCAGCTTACCTGTGTTATATGAAAAATCGGACATCTTATACTCATCGCTCAGCTTGGCAAATTCACGTCTAAGGTCATCGAGAACCTTTGAGTATGTCGCAACGGTACTTCTGACATTCTGGCCGATAGGAACGCTGTCAATGAGGTCGATCTTTTTGATGTCTCCACAGTCAATGTCTAAAATCTCATCAGGCAAGTCTTCACCATTTATAACCGCCTTAACTGCAGGGTACAGTGCTTCCAGAAGTAGAGTTGTCTTTCCACTGCCTGAAACTCCACTTACCACAGTGAGCTTTCCTTTGGGAATGCGAACATCCAATCCTTTTACGTTATGAATTTCAGATGTCCTGATTGAAATCTCTCCGTTTTCAAAGATATCATCACTTTTATCCCTGATGATGATTTTTTCGGAGTTTGTTAAAAACGGTCCGATTTGTGATGCAGGGTCATCTTCAATTTCAGACAATGGTCCCTGGGTTATTATGTTTCCGCCGTCAGCCCCTGCACGAGGACCCATTTCAATCATATAGTCTGCAATGGACAATATTCTTATATCATGGTCAACCAGAATAATGGAGTTTCCGTCATCAATAAGCCTTCTTATAACACTTATCAGACCGTCGACATTGTCGGGATGCAAACCGATTGACGGTTCATCCAAAACATACAGCACACCGGTCGTATGGTTTCTCAGGGTTTTTGCAAGCTGCACCCTTTGAAGCTCACCGGTTGACAATGTGTTTGCAGGACGGTCAAGTGAAATGTAGCTTAAGCCCAAATCAAGAAGGATATTTGCATTGTCCATGAACTCCTCAGCAATTGCCTCGGCCATTGGCTGCATCTCTCCAGGCAAACCTTCAATTACCTCCGGAATCCACAGCACCAATTCCTGAAGGTTCATCTCACAGGCAGTTGAGAGATTTATTCCACCCAGAAGGGTTTGATTGGCCTTTTTGTTTAAACGGGTCCCTCCACAGTCACTGCAGACCTTGGTTGTGAGGAACTTGTTGATTTTGGTCAATCCCTTTTCGGTTTTTGCCTTTTTCAATGCCTCCTCAATTGCCTTGTGGGCATTTCGATACTCTGCGTTCAACTCAAACAGCTTGCCGTTTTTGGATGGGATGTTGATATACTTCTTAACGGCGGGTCCGTTATATACGATATCCTTTTCCTCATCGGTCAAATCCCTAAATGGAACGTCAACCCGAACTCCAAGTTCTCCTGCAACCAGATACATCCAGGATATTCCAAACTGATTCCATGCAGCCACAGCACCCTCTTCAAGTGTTTTTGTATCATCCAAAACAAGTTTTGATGTGTCCACGTCACGTATGAAACCTGTTCCTCCACATGTCGGACATGCACCGTCTGAGTTGAATGCATATTCCTCAGCACCTAGACCGTAGAATTCCTCACCGCACTCATGACATTTGATTGGCATTTCACGGGCAACGTTCATAGTCGGCTCCTGCATATGTCCGTTGGGACAGAAATAGTTTCCACATCTTGAATACAATAATCTGAGGGAATTTAAAAGTTCAGTCGAGGTACCGAATGTTGATCTGATATTCGGAATGTTAGGCCTCTGATTCAGTGCCAACGCTGCCGGAACATACTGTATCAAATCGACACTGGCCTTTTTTGTCTGTGAAATTCTTCGACGGGTATATGTTGAAAGGGCATCGAGGTATCTGCGTGAGCCTTCGGAGTAAAGCACCCCCAATGCGAGAGAAGATTTACCGCTGCCTGAAACTCCGCTGATGGCCACAATCTTTCCCAAGGGAATATCGACATCGATATTTTTTAGATTATGAACCCTTGCTCCCCTGATGATTATCATATCCTTGTACATAAATAAATGTTAGATAACCAATGTAATATATTTTTAGGACCAATCCGTTGATATTTTCAGATATGTATGAAATTAAAATGAATAATTTAGAGAAATTCTAATATATTTTTAACAATAAAATATGTTTCTAATTGAACTTCCGCCAACTTTTAAGAAGTTGGGGATTCTCGATTTTTTAACATACCCCCTGATGAGTGGAATGTTAATATTTTCGAGCCGATACCCGCGCACCGCAGGCCATGACAATCCCAATAGGGACTTGTCTTTATTATTTTTTCTTGGATTAATCT